>DNIP01000080.1:5937-6436 GCA_003499325.1 Oscillospiraceae bacterium | reverse complement strand
GTCATACCGATCTTCTTGCCGATTAATGCTTTCTGCATTCTGTATATCCTCCTTTTAGGTTATTGGTCGGCTTTTGCCGACATGACCCTGTCTGCGTGGTAGGTTGAGATAATCTTTATATAATAGGTTGGGTTAAATACCGATTATAACTTGATTTCAATCTCAACGCCGGCAGGGAGCTCTAAGCTCATAAGAGCCTCGACTGTCTTATTGGACGGTCTTAAAATGTCGATCAGGCGCTTGTGGGTGCGCATCTCGAACTGCTCGCGGCTGTCCTTATACTTATGAACAGCGCGCAGAATGGTAACGACCTGCTTCTCGGTGGGGAGCGGGACGGGACCCGATACTCTCGCGCCGGTGCGCTTAGCGGTAGCTACGATTCTCTCTGCGGACTGATCAACCAGCTGGTGATCATAGCCCTTTAATCTGATTCTGATTTTTTCCTTGACTGCCATATCTTCGCCTCCTAATCAAATTGGTTGGGCGCGACATTTCGCTT
>DNIP01000080.1:2855-5814 GCA_003499325.1 Oscillospiraceae bacterium | reverse complement strand
TCGGCAACCGGAAGCACAGTGGCGCAGTAATGACATAGCAACCCCAATGTCATCAAAAGCTCAAACTATTCTTTCGCCCGGTTTAAAATCGGACATACTCCACGGAAAAACCAACGCCTTCGCGTTGCAACCTCCCGCTTCATCGCATATCTTGTGCAGTCACGCAGGGTTTATTATAGTATATCAGCCCCGAAAATGCAAGAAATTACAGAAAATTTACATTTGAGAAATACAACGATATTTTTCATTGATTTTTATGCAACTTGCACAAGCAATCAATATCTTGTGCCTGTATTCGGAACAGACACAAGACAAACGCCGTTATCACAGGTACAGCCTGCGGATATGCTCCGCAGGCTGTTTTCCATTTCTGAATCAAAGAGAAGGTTGACCTTCCCCTATTAAGATTATTTGAAGTACTTGACCGCTGCCTCAAACATCTTAATGTCATAGTTGCCGGGCACATTCTGATATAAACCGCTGTCCCGGCGCTCGGAGTGACCCATCTTGCCGAAGACCCTGCCGTCGGGCGAGGTAATGCCCTCGATCGCGTAGACGGAGTTGTTCGGGTTGAAGTGAACGTCGGTGGTCGCGTTGCCGTTCAGATCGACATACTGGGTCGCGATCTGGCCGCGGGCGGCTAATTCTCTGACCAGCTCCTCGGAGCACAGGAATCTGCCCTCGCCGTGCGAGATCGGCACATTGTACACGTCGCCGACGTTGGTCAGGCTCAGCCACGGGCTCATATTCGAGCACACTCGTGTGCGAACAATTCTGCTCTGGTGACGTGCTATTGTATTGTAGGTCAGGGTCGGGCAGTTCTCGTCGGTGTCGATGATCTTGCCATAGGGCACCAGGCCGAGCTTGATCAGTGCCTGGAAGCCGTTGCAGATACCGCACATCAAGCCGCCGCGGTTGTCGAGCAGCTCGGTCACGCCCTCCTTGACTGCCGCGTTGCGGAAGAAGGCGGTGATGAACTTTGCCGAACCGTCGGGCTCGTCGCCGCCGGAGAAGCCGCCGGGGATAAAGACCATCTGGGCGGTTTTCAGCTCGCGCGCAAATTTTTCTACGCTCTGCTGAATTCCCTCGGCGCTCAGGTTATTGATGACAATGATCTGAGCGTCCGCGCCCGCGTCAGCCATCGCCTTGGCGGAATCGTACTCGCAGTTGGTACCCGGGAACGCGGGGATCAGCACCTTCGGTTTAGCTGCACACGCGTGTGCTGTTATTCTCTGACCCACGGTCATGTCAGCCTTTGCATCATAGGAGAAAGTCTCGACCGGAGCCTTTGTATCCGCAATGTTACAGGAATACACGCCCTCGAGCTTATCCTCATATACCTTTAATATGTCATTCTCCGCGACGGACTCGGCGCCGTAGGTGAACCTGCCGTCGTCGGTGATTGTACCGATCAGCACCGCATTGTCGATATCCTCGGTCACTTCCAGCAGGAACGCGCCGTAGCAGTAGCCAAAGAGCTTGTCGAGCGCGAGCTCGTTGTTAAAGTGAAAACCGAAGCCGTTACCAAATGCGGATTTCATGACCGCCTCGGCAATACCGCCGATGGTCGGCGTATACGCGGCGCAGACCTTGCCCGCGCGCATCAGGTCGGTGACCTTATTGTACAGCGCGATCAGGCTGTCGGTCTCAGGCAGTCCGTTTTCATCATATGCGGGAGCGAGCAGATAAACCTTGTGATCCGCCGCCTTGAACTCGGGAGAGATGATATTCTCCGCCTTGTCGGTGGTGACGGCGAAGGAAACGAGCGTCGGAGGAACGTCGAGATTCTCAAAGCTGCCGGACATACTGTCCTTGCCGCCGATGGAGCCGATACCGAGGTTCATCTGCGCCTTGAACGCGCCGAGCAGCGCCGCCAGCGGCTTGCCCCAGCGCTTGCCGTCCGTGCCGGGCTTCTCAAAATACTCCTGGAAGGTCAGATAGACGTCCTCAAAGGACGCACCTGTCGCGATCAGCTTGGAAACGGATTCCACGACCGCCAGATACGCGCCGTGATAGGGGCTCTTCTCGGTGATGAGCGGGTTGTAGCCCCAGGACATCAGGGAGACGGTATCGGTATGCTTCTTCTCGACAGAAACCTTCTGCACCATTGCCTGGATCGGGGTGAGCTGATGCTTGCCGCCGAAGGGCATGAGCACCGTGCCCGCGCCGATGGTGGAGTCAAAGCGCTCAGAAAGTCCGCGCTTGGAACAGATATTCAGATCAGCGGCGAGCGCGTTCATGTTCTCGGTGAACGTACCGCTGATCGCTTTGTTGTAATTCTTCGGAGCAGCGGGTGTGATATCGATATGCTTCTCCGCGCCGTTAGAGTTGAGGAACTCGCGAGAGATATCGACGATCTTGTTGCCGTTCCATGTCATGGTGAGGCGCGGCTCTTCCTTTACTGCGGCAACGGGACAAGCATTCAGGTTCTCCTCTTTGGCGAGCGCCAAAAATGCCTCGACGTTCTCGGGCTCGACAACGACCGCCATGCGCTCCTGTGATTCGGAGATCGCCAGCTCTGTGCCGTCTAAGCCCTCGTACTTCTTGGGAACGGCGTTAAGGTCGATATCGAGACCGTCAGCGAGCTCGCCGATCGCAACGGAAACGCCGCCCGCGCCGAAGTCGTTACAGCGCTTGATCATGCGGGTCGCTTCACGGTTGCGGAACAAGCGTTGCAGCTTTCTTTCCTCGGGCGCGTTACCCTTCTGCACCTCCGCGCCGCAGGTCTCGACCGAATGGGCGTTGTGCGCCTTGGAGGAGCCTGTCGCGCCGCCGATGCCGTCGCGGCCTGTCGCGCCGCCTAAGAGGATGACGACGTCTCCCGGAGCGGGAACCTCGCGGCGGACGTTCTCAGCGGGAGCGGCGGCGATGACCGCGCCGATCTCCATACGCTTAGCGGCATAGCCGGGGTGATAGATCTCGTCCACGATACCGGTCGCCAGACCGATCTGGTTGCCGT
>DNIP01000080.1:2601-2800 GCA_003499325.1 Oscillospiraceae bacterium | reverse complement strand
TGGTTGCCGTAGGAGCTGTAGCCCTGCGCGGCGGTGGTGACGATCTTGCGCTGCGGGAGCTTGCCTTCGATGGTCTCGGATACGGGGACGGTCGGATCGGCCGCACCGGTCACACGCATCGCGCCGTAGACATAGGCGCGCCCCGAGAGCGGATCACGGATCGCGCCGCCGATACAGGTCGCCGCGCCGCCGAAGGGCT
>DNIP01000080.1:2219-2526 GCA_003499325.1 Oscillospiraceae bacterium | reverse complement strand
GTGGGATGGTTGTGGGTCTCGTTCTTGAACAGCAGGAGCCACGGCTCACTTTTGCCGTCGACCTCAACCTCCATCTTCACGGTGCAGGCGTTGATCTCCTCACTCTCGTCGAGCTTGTCTAATTTGCCGTCCTTTTTGAGCTGACGGACGGCGATGGTCGCCAGATCCATCAGGCAGATCGGCTTGGTTCTGCCTAAGCCCTCTCTAACCTTGATATAGTCGTTGTACGCCGCCTGTAACAAGTCATCCTCGAACTTCACGGAATCGATCGTGGTCAAAAAGGTGGTGTGACGGCAGTGATCCGACC
>DNIP01000080.1:0-2148 GCA_003499325.1 Oscillospiraceae bacterium | reverse complement strand
CGATCATGCGGATCTCGGTGATGGTCGGGTCGCGGTGCTCCGACTGAAAATACTGCTGACAAAACGCGATATCGTCCGCGTCCATCGCAAGTCCGTAATCCGCTACGAATCTCTCCAGCCCTTCCCTATCGAGCTCATTGAAGCCGTCGAGGGTCTTGACGGTGGTCGGGATCTCATATTGCACCGCAAGAGTCGCGGGCTTTTCCAAAGAAGCCTCGCGCGCTTCTACGGGGTTGATGACATATTTCTTGATCTCTGCGATCTCGGCGTCAGTCAGATCGCCGTACAGGACATAGACCTTTGCCGAACGGATCGTCGGACGGTCGCCCTGTGAGATGATCTGGATACACTGTGCGGCAGAATCCGCGCGCTGGTCAAACTGACCGGGCAGGAATTCGACCGCAAAGGTGCGTGCACCTTTTTCTATCTCTATTTCAGATGTTGCTATATCCAATTGCGGCTCAGAGAACACCGCGCCGACAGCGTAGTTGAACAGCTCCTCGGTGATACTCTCCGCGTCGTAGCGGTTGATCACGCGCACGTTGGTCAGGGATTTGATCGACAAAAGCTCGTTGATCTCACTGAGCAGGGCCTTTGCTTCATTTTGCAAGCCCTCTCGCTTTTCTACAAATACTCTATATACCATGGGTTTTCCTCCATAGGAATCAAATAGGCTTCCCCTCGAGAGGGAAGGCTTTAGCCTTTCGCTTTCAGCGCTCTTTGACCGATATCATGGCGGTAAAAAGCGTTGTCAAAACGGATCTGCTCCACCATTTTATAGGAGCTGTCGATCGCCTCCTGCAGGGTGTCGGCGATCGCGGTCACGCCTAAGACGCGTCCGCCCGAGGTCAGGAGCTTACCGTCCTCCTCCTTTGCGCCCGCGACAAATACGCAGGGCGCGATATCGGCGGGAATGGTGATCTCGTAGCCCTTCTCATAGGATACGGGGTAGCCCTCGCTCGCCATGATCACGCAAGCGGCGCTTTTATCCTTAAACTCCACTTCTGTTTCGGCAAGCGTGCCGTCGGTGGTGGCTTTCATAATGGTGAACAGGTCGGATTTGAGCAGCGGCAAAACGACCTGTGTTTCGGGATCGCCGAAACGGCAGTTGTATTCGATCACCTTGGGGCCGTCCTTCGTGATCATCAAGCCGAAGTACAGACAGCCCTTAAAGGTTCTGCCCTCGGCGTTCATCGCCTTGATCGTCGGCAAAAAGATCTTCTCCATGCACTCCTTGGCGACCGCGTCGGTATAGTACGGGTTCGGCGCTACCGTACCCATACCACCGGTGTTCAAACCGGTGTCGTTATCGCCGGCACGCTTGTGATCCATCGAGGAGATCATCGGCACAACGACCTTGCCGTCGGTGAAACTCAGCACGCTGACCTCGGGACCCTCGAGGAATTCTTCGACCACGATACTGTTGCCGCTCTTGCCGAACTTCTTATCCTTCATGATCGAAATGATCGCCTGTTCGGCTTCCTCACGGGTCATCGCGATGATCACGCCCTTGCCCAGCGCCAGACCGTCCGCCTTGATGACGGTGGGGATGGGCGCAGTCTTGATGTAGGCAAGCGCCTTGTCCGCGTCGTCGAACACCTCATACGCCGCGGTGGGGATGCCGTATTTCTTCATCAGGTTCTTCGAAAAGACCTTGCTTCCCTCGATGATCGCCGCTTCACTGCGCGGGCCGAAGCAGGGGATTCCCTTCTCCTCGAGCGCGTCGACACAGCCCAGCACCAACGGATCGTCGGGAGCGACGACCGCGTAGTCGATGCCGTTCTCCACGGCGAACCTCACGATATTGTCGATATCCGTCGCGCCGATACCCACGCACTCTGCGTCGGCGGCAATACCGCCGTTACCCGGCAGGGCATAGATCACGTCGATCGACTGATTCTCCTTTAACTTTTTGATGATGGCGTGCTCGCGTCCGCCGCCGCCAACGACCAGTATCTTCATAGTGCTACTCCTATACACAAAAACATTTGTTGGTTAACGGTTAAAGGTGAATAACGGTTGTGGGAAACGCTTCGCGTTTTGGTTTTGTATTATTTTAATGACTGAACGCAGCGAGAAACCTTCCCCGTTAACCGTTCTCTGTTAACCGTTCACCGAATCAATGGTGGAACAATCTCATGCCGGTGA
>DNIP01000022.1 GCA_003499325.1 Oscillospiraceae bacterium | reverse complement strand
AAGGTGTTGGTGTTGACGACATGGGAGCCGTTGTCAAAATACGCCTTGTGGATAGCGGTGATATCCCCGGGATGGCTGAGATTCCACCGCTCGGGCTGTTCGCCCGGCTGTAAGCCTCGCTCCTGCAACAGCGTTCCCATCCCGCCGTCGAGGATCACAATGTTATGTTGTAAGAATTCTTTGAAGTTCATAGTAACACCTGATGATAGATTGTTCAATGATTTTTACATGAATTAAATGTGCAATCGGGAGGGTCAAGACCCTCCCCTACAATTAGAATGATTTATTTGCGATAAGCGCAGTCGGTTTTGTCGCATGCCGCACATTGATCCGCCTGCTCCTCGCATTTGTCCGCAATGCCCGCGATCGCGGTAACGGATTTACTCGGCGACATGAGCAGGCTTTGGTCGAGCGTCAAGCCGATCTTGCGCGGACAATCCAGCACCGCGAAGATTTCTTTTTGCCATACAAGCGGAATATCGCCGTAGCCGGGGCTGACGCGCCTTGTCAGGCATTTTCCCGCGTCACGCAGCTCCGTGTTCATCTGTGAGCAAAACGCATCACACAGGCTCTCCACGCGCTCTGCGCCGATGGCTTGCAGGATCAGCGCCTTGGAAGGCTCCACACGGCTGTACCTTGCGATCAGGCGGTCAAACGGCGCACCGACCGTCGCCGCGAAGAGGATCGCGCTTTCGCAACCTCGAATCGCTTTGCCGATGGTCTGCGAAGCTACCCGCTCACGCCCGATGGTGATACTGCCGTCGGCATTGACGGGCAGGGTCGTACAGCAAACGCGATAGGTCAAGAGCGGCTCGGCTTGTCTGATACAATCGTCGATCAGGTTATCAAAGCTGTTATCAGCGCCCCTGATCCGCGCATAGCGCATGATCTCGCGCTTGTCCCATGCGGGTGCGTCATAATGCAGTGTGCGGATCATTTGCCGATGATACTGCTGAGATTGTTCATGATAGCGCGGGCGATCTCAGGCTTGTTCATGGTGTAGAGGTGGACGTGCTTGACGCCGTTGGCGTACAAATCGATGATCTGGTCGGTCGCGTACGCGATACCCGCCTGCGCCATTGCCCTGTCGTCGCCGCCGAAGCGGTCAACCATCGCCTTAAATCGCTGCGGGATGAAGGAGCCGGAGAGCTCGATAGCGCGCTTTAATTGAATCGCTCTGGTGATGGGCATAATGCCCGGCACAACAGGCACGGTGACGCCCGCCTCACGGATCTTGTAGAGGAAGTTATACAGCAGATTGTTGTCGAAAAACATCTGTGTGGTCATAAAATCACAGCCCGCGTCAACCTTCTCCTTAAGATAGAAGATATCGTCGGTCTGGTGCTTGCTCTCGGGGTGCACCTCGGGATAGCACGCACAGCCGATGCAGAAATCCGTGCCGCTGCTTTTCAGCTCACGGATCAGATCGACCGCGTGGGAGTAGTCCCAGTGCTTGGAATCACTGAGCTTCATCTCGGGGGTCAGATCGCCCCTGAGCGCCATGACGTTCTGGATGCCCGCCTTTTTGAGCTCGTTGATCTTCTGCGTGACCGTCTCTCTGGTGGAGGAAACGCAGGTCAGATGCGCCATGGTCGGCACGCCGTAACGGTTGCGGATATCCTCGGCGATATCGAGGGTATAGCTGCTCGTACCGCCGCCCGCGCCGTAGGTCACGCTCATGAAGGATGGTTTGAGCTGTGCGATCTTCTCGATGGCGGGCTTGACCTCATCGAAGGACGAGGACACCTTCGGCGGGAACACCTCGAAGGACAGAGAACAGCGGTCGTTATGTAAGAGATTGATGATTTTCATAATGTACTCCGTTAGTGGATAGTGATTAGTGGTTAGTGATTAGTGGTTAGTGGTTGGTGATCAGTGATTAGTGGTTAGTGGATAGTGGTCAGTGGATCGTTATGATAAGTCGATCGATGAGCTGATCCCATTCCTGATTGATACGGTTATTATACCACATTTATCGCTTTAAAGCAAGTTAGGTTATATTTTCGATCAGCACGGTCATACTGCCGCCGCAAACCATGTCGTTATCCGCCGCGACCTCGTTGCTCATATCGATGTGCAGAACGGCTTGATCGCTCTTTCCCTGCATGCGGCGCGCCTTGTTGATCGCCGCCGCCTCACCGCAGCCGCCGCCGACAGTGCCCGCCACATGACCGAGGGCGTTGACCGCCATCATACTGCCGCTTTTGACAGGGGTTGAGCCTGTGGAGGACAGCACCGTCACCAGCGCGCGGGGCTCGTCGGATGATGCGAGATAGCGCAGCAGATCGAAATCCACATTCGTCTGCGTCAGCTCATTCTCACGCGGCTTGACATACTGCTTGTGCCGCTCCTGTATCAGCTCAGCGCAAATGGACACCGCGATCTCGGCGGTGGTCATCGCGCCGATTTTGAGCCCGATGGGCGCGTGGATCGCGTCAATATCTTCACGTCGGAATCCTTCATCCGTCAGGATTTCCCGCAGCCCCGCGGCACGCTTTTTTGAGCTGATCAGCCCCAGATAATACGGCATTTCTCCCGACAGGATCGTGCGGATGCACTGCGCGTCCCACAGATGACCCCGGGTGAGCACGCAGACATAATCCCTGCGCGTGATACACAGCTTCTCGATCGCCGATACAAAGTCATCACAGATGACCTGTGCGTCGGGGAATCGCTCGAAGTTTGCAAAGGAAGGTCTGTCATCGACCGCGACGATATCAAAGCCGACGGTTTTCGCCAATCGATACACGTCGATCGACACATGACCGCAGCCGAGCAGGATCAGGCGGTCGGTCTTGGCGAATTTGCGGATATAGGTATGATCCTCTGCGGACAGAACCAGCTCGGGGCTCTCTCCCCTATCTAACTTATTGAGCAATTCTTGGAATACACTCGCTTTCATATTCATCACCGATCCTATTGTAACCGTTTTTTCCTATGAAATCAATAGCAAAGGAGCCTGTTGATCATCAACAACGCATAAAACGCTTTTGGTTTGATGTGATTAGATTTCGTTACAACTGAATTAATACTTGATTTATTGATTGTTTTGTTGTATAATACTGAGTGTTCCCGCCGGCATGTCGGAATTGGCAGACGAGACAGACTCAAAATCTGTTGTCTTCGCGGGCGTGTGGGTTCGAGTCCCACTGCCGGCACCATTGTAATACAAAAGGGTATCCTATCCGGATGCCCTTTTGTGTTTCATACATATAGTGACGGAAGTGGGACTCGAAGGCGAGTGTGTCAAGCCGTAAGCCGCGCGCACGGCGCAGACAAAAATACGATAGTATCGTATTTTTAACGAGAGCGCAGATGAAGCACTTCTGCTATTTGATGCTACCATGCGATATCACTATTTCTATTACATAATTCGCCCACTGCCGGCACCATTGTAATACAAAAGGGTATCCTAAGGGAGGCACTTCGTAAGGAAGTTGCCTCCCT
>DNIP01000088.1 GCA_003499325.1 Oscillospiraceae bacterium | reverse complement strand
TCTTTTTATCAAGGATTAGTATAATCGCCATTGCGAAGAGTTGACCTGCGTGTCAGCTCTGTGGCAACCTCAACCGATACAGGAGGTACAATATGAAAAAACTGATGATAACAGCGGCGGCATTATTACTGGTCTGCATGATGCTGATGACCGCTTGCTCTAACCAAAATAAAACCGAAAGTGGAACGACCGCGAGCCAAGCCGCCACAACTGTCGCGACTCGCGCTACCGCGGATGAGGCGGATGATCCCTATGCCGAGGAAAACCGCTATGATATTCCCGATTCTATGTTTGAGAAGAGGGACGGCGTTGATTACGGCACCCTGCACAAGGATGTGACCTACTATTCGACAATCGCGGGAGATAACAAGCAGGTCAACGTCCTGCTTCCTGCGGGCTATGATGAGAGCAAAAGCTATCCCGTCACCTATGTCTATCACGGCTTTGGCGGCGATCACAACACCCACCTCGACACCGATTCCTACCTGGTGCTCCTCTACGGCAATATGCTGCATGACGGCTTGGCAAAGCCGCAGATTATCGTCGGTATGGATATGTACACCGACAAGCTCGCTGATAAGGAGAGCAAGTCGGACGAGGAGCTCCGCTTTATCTATGATAAGGCGATCGAGGAGACGGCGGTCGATCTGATGCCCTTCATCGAAAAGACCTATGCCGTTATGACAGGCAGAGAGAATACCGCGATCGCGGGTATGTCCGAGGGCGGCGCCAAATCGCTTTGCACGGGCTTCCAATGGCTCGATAAGTTCGGCTATATCGGTTCATTTGCGCCCGATACGGGCGTCATCCCGACCGAATACTACAAGGGTACCTTCTGGAACACTCCTGTCTTTGAGAAGTTCCCTCAGCCGACCAAGGAAAACACGCCGTATTATCTATACATGACGGTCGGCTCCGAGGACCCGTGGAACATCGGCTGCACGCTCTATTACCGCGATCAGCTCAATGAAATGGGCGTGAGGAACCAGACGGATTACGTCGAGGGCTTCGGGCACGACGAGACATTCTGGCGCCAGTGCTTCTACAACTTCCTGCATAAGGTATTCTGAATATCATCATAAGCAAAACCGATCGGGGCAGCCCGATCGGTTTTGCTATAGAAAGGCCAAAGCCATCCTGAGTAGGATGGCTTTAGTCGAAGTGAGGTTTTTATGATGAACACATATCGATGATGCGGGGATCGTGTTGTTATATCTCTTACCCAACAGTCACATTCAGGTTGCTGTCAACAGTAACGGTCAGGTTGACGGGCACCTTGTTGGCGTCGGAGGTGTAATAGTACAGGGTCACGTGCGAGGTGCCGGGAGCAGTGCCGTAGAAGGTGAAGTCGTACTGCTGTTGGTTGAAGTTGTAATCGCACTTGACGACGAAGTTGCCGTTATCGGCGTCATAGTCCCAGTTGAAGCCGTAGGTAGTCTTACCGTTAGCGTAGTAGTGAGCGGGAGTGCCGGTATTGTCGGGAGCCTGACGCTTGGTGTCCTTGTAGACGCGCTCGCCGTTGACGACCTCTATCTTTTCCTCGTTCTTCTGTGCCTGTTGGGTGTTGGTCAGCGCCGTCTGTTTTGCAGGCTGCTGTGCGGTGTTTTTGACAGCCTGTTCGGTGGTTTGCTGTTTGGCGGTCTGCTGTGCGGTGTTCTGCGTGGGCTTTACGGTGTTATTGGTCTGCTTGATTTCTGTTTTCGGCGCAGCCTGCTTGGCGGTCTGAGCTACCTTGTCAGCCTGTGTGGCGACGGATGTCGGCGCTGTATCGGCAGCCTTGGGCTTCTGATTGAACAAGCCGCCTGCTGCCATGCCGCCTACTGCGATCGCCGCAACCAGCGCGAATGTTGCGCAGGAGATTAGGATCGTCTGTCTGGTGTTTTTAGCTTTGGTATAAGCTCCGGCGTCATCGGTGGGTCGCGCCATGTTGCGGGGTGCGCGGTCGGAGCTGCCGTCGTAGTAGATGGCGGTTCTGTTATCGTTATTGTAGTCGTTGTTGTAATTGTTGTTCATTCTGTTGTTTGTCATTTTAAGTTCCTCCTTATTTCAGCCATTATTTTAAGTTTTGGTTTTCTCCTTGACTGTGGTTACAGTATAACAAAGACAGTATGACAGGAGTATGACAAAAAACAAGGAAAAAGAGAAAAATTTTGAAAATATTTTTAATTCCGTATAAGAAATATCCCCTGCCGCTTGACAGGGGATGATTACATAACTGTTATGCTGTTGCTTTATGGGGTTGGAGCTTGCGCTTTTCGATCTCTTTGTCCGCAACACTGTACAGCACGTTGAACAGGATGACCATACCGACCGCCATGACGATCTGCAAGATCAGCGCATTGTGGCCGAGCGGTACGAGCTTGAAGAAATCGCTGAATACGATCATCGCGAGTACAAGCCCCACCGTGCTGATCGTGAGCATCGCGCCGCGCAGGGCGTTGAACGGAATACACAGTCTGAAGATCAGCATCAGTCCGATCAACGAGGTGGTGTACATCGCCATGGAGGAGATCTCGGGCTGAGAGATCCCGAGCGTGTTGCTCAGCAGGGTGATCACAATGGTGTTCAGCGCGATACAGATCGCCGCAGGAGCCGCGCGCGTGATAATATTAAAGGTAAAGTTACCGCGAACAATGTTCTTATTCGGCTGTAATGCCAGTACAAAGGACGGGAAGCCGACGGTCAGCGCGCCGATCAGCGAGAGCTGGATCGGTTCGAAGGGATAGATGGAGCTCGAGAACAGGAAAAAGACGGAGAGCAGGATCGAGTACATGGTCTTGACCAAATACAGCGAGGAACTGCGCTCAATGTTGTTGATGGTCTTTCTGCCTTCCGCCACAACATGGGGCATCGCGGCAAAATCATTGTTGACCAGCACGAGCTGAGATACGTTGCGCGCCGCCTCACTGCCTGCCGCCATCGCGACGGAGCAGTCGGCCTCCTTGAGCGCCAGTACGTCATTGACGCCGTCGCCCGTCATTGCGACCTTGTGACCCTTCTTCTTGAGCGCGATCAACAGCTTTTTCTTCTGCGCGGGAGTCACTCTGCCGAATACATTACAGCGCTCGGCAACTTCTGCTAATTCTTCCTCGGTGGTGACGGTGGACATATCCACGGCGTTCTCCGCACCCTCAATGCCGCAGTCCTTGGCGATATTCTGCACAGTCTTGACGCTGTCGCCTGAGATGACCTTGAGGGTAACGCCCTGTTCCTTGAAGTAGTTGACCGTATCCTGTACGTTGTCGCGGAGCTGATCCTTGATCAGCACCAGCGCCATCGGCTGACGCTCCTCGGGGAGCTGTTTGTTTTCGATGGGGGTGGAGGATTTTGCTAAAACGAGGATGCGAACGGTGTCATGCACATCCGCGATTGCCCGGTAAACCTCAGTGTATTTTTCTTTATCAGAAAATACAAACTCCGCCGCGCCCATGATATAGGTTCTGCCGTTCTCAAAGTTACCGCCCGACCACTTGGTCTCGGAGGAGAAGGGAGTAAATCCCCTGCATGAGAGCGGCTCGACGTTTTCGGTGAATTGATGAACCGCCTCCGCGGTGGCGTTGACCTCGTCGACCGAGGCGATGGAGGATAGCGCCGTCATGATTTCGTCTTGTTCACAGTTGATCGGCACGACGTCATGCACGTTCATGATCTCGGCAGTCAGGGTGCCTGTCTTGTCCAGACAGATGACGTCAACGCGCGCGAGCGTTTCGATGCAGTACATCTCGTTGACCAGCACCTTCTTCTTCGCAAGCCGCACGACCGATACCGCCAGCACGCCCGAGGTGAGCAGGATCATGCCGCCGGGGATCATGCCGACCAGTGCGCCGACCGTGGACACGACCGTGTCGGTCATCTCCTGATGCTGGACAAAGTATTTGATCACAAACATCAGAATACCGACAGGGAAGATGATGAAGGAGCAGATCTTGATGATGGTGTTGAAGGAATTGAGGATCTGCGAATTGTTCTTTTTGAGATACTTTGCTTCGTTATTGATCTTGGCGGCATAGCTATCGGCGCCGACGCGGTTGACGCGGCAGTAACAGTTACCCGACGCGATAAAGCTGCCCGAGAGCAGCTCGTCGCCGACCTTCTTGACGATCAGGTCGGATTCACCCGTGAGCAGGCTTTCGTTCGCACTGCAATCGCCGTCGATCACAATACAGTCGGCAGGCACCTGATTGCCGCGCGACAGGACGATGACGTCGTCAAGCACGAGTTCATCCTTGCTCAGCTGTACCTCCTTGCCGTCGCGCAGGACGGTCAGCTTGCTTTCTGTGAGGATCGTGAGCTTGTCCACGCTCTGCTTGGAGCGGATCTCTTGCACGATACCGATGACGGTGTTGAACAGCACAACGCCGATGAACAGCAGGTTCTTGTAGGAGCCGACGAGCAGCAGCAGGATGAACAGGATGACGTTGATCCCGTTGAACACGGTGCAGATGTTATCGATGAAGATCCGTTTGATGGACTTCGTCTTGACAGTCGAAGCGGTATTGATCTTACCGTCACGGACGCGTTCTGCCACCTCTGCGGCGGAAAGTCCCTGTAGAGGATGTTGCTTTTCTTCCATATCTTCCTCCCTGTAAATCGATCAATCAGGTTGACCGTTTTTGGATTTGCTTATGTAAAATATACCATAATTGAAGATTAACCGTCAATAGAAGAAAGTTAATATTCAGTTTTTATTCATAAAGAGCGATTATTTTTCATAATAAATCCGCTCCCTGATGGCATATGATAACGACAATAAGAGAATAAAAAAGTAACAATTATTAAATAATTCGTGACATTTATGTTTATATGTGCTATAATAAACGTAAATTCACTCAATATAAAGTGAATAATAATCAAAAAAGGAGAATTTGTTTCATGAGATTTCCTAATGCGGCAAAGGGCGTGAAGAATATTTTCACAGCCCAGATTTTAATGTTGATCGGCGCTATCTGCGAGATCATCGGCTTTATCATCCTTGTCGGCGGTTTAATGGCAGCCGACGCTACCAAAGGCAGTAATGCAGGTGTTGCGGCGCTGCTCGGCGGTTCGATGGGCAGTATGCTCTTACTGGCGGCGTACAGTATCCTGAGTTTAATTGCGTTCATTATGCAGATCGTTGGTATTGTCAACGCGAAGAAGGATGAAGAGAGCTTCAAGAGCGCTTTGATCTGCCTGATCATCGGCATTGTCGCTACGATTATCGGCGGCCTGTTCATGCGCTTAAGCCGCGTCGTTTTCGCTCTGTTTATGTCTGTCGGCTCCCTGATGGGCGCGTTCGTTATCATCTTCATTATCAGCGGATGCATCAAGCTGGCTGATCAGCTCAACAGAGGCGACGTCAGCACTAAGGGCTCCAACATCCTCAAGATGATCGTTGTTATCGCGGGTCTCTCCGTTATCCTCAGCATCGTTTCATCCTTCATGATGGCTAACGTTGCGATCATGGTAACCGCTATGATTCTTGCGGTGGTTTCAGTCGTATTGAGCATTGTTCAGTACATCATGTTCCTGACCTTCCTTTCTCAGTCGAAGAAAATGCTGAACGAGGAAAAATAATTGATCCTATCGCAGTCGTCCGAAAGGGCGGCTGCTTTTTCTTTTCTACTTTTTTCCAATTTTCTCTTTATTAATCACAAAAGCTGTGATACAATAGAGAGGTACTGATTGCGTCATTGCTTGAGAAAGGAGTAGGATGTATGAGCTTTCCTAATGTCGCAAAGGGCGTCAAGCGGATCTTTACCGCCGAAATATTGAAGCTGTTCGCCTACATTTGTCTGATTATCGGAGTTATTACAACTGCTATATTGTATCTTTCGGATGGGAACGAAACGCTTAACAGTGCCGCCGCTGTGTCGCTCGGAGCCCTTGTCGTCTCCGTCATCATGGCGATCACTTATGTGGTATTGATGGTTACGTCGTTCATCATGAACCTGGTCGGCTATATCAACGCGCGGAATGATAACGAGAATTTTAAGACGGCGCTTGTCTTTTTGAGCGTTGGGATTGTTTTTTCTGTCGTTCAGGTCTTTTTAGTCAATAAAGGCATTGGCAGTATTATGTATTCGCTCTCCACACTGTCAGAGACGCTGGCGACGATCTTTGTCATCGCGGGAGTGATGCAGATCGCCTTTCAGCTCGGGCGTGAGGATATCGGAAAAAAAGGCGCTACGGTGCTCAAGCTGATCATTGCTGTGGAATGTATCACCTTTGTACTCAGCTTTTTCTCAACCTTCTTTCGCAATGAGGCAAACTCGTTCAGCTCTACCTCGGTGCTGCTGATGGGTGCGTCTATCCTGATCAACTTCATCAAATACATCCTGTATCTCTTGTTCTTATCAAAGTCTAAAAGGATGCTGGCGGAGAATTGATGCTGCAAAGGAATCCGCAGGGGAGTATGGATCCTCCGGACTTATACTAAGTAGCAAATCGCGCAGTGATGGTATCGTGTCTTTCGTGCTTGCATCGGGAAGATTATCATTGTAAAATAATACGGCTCCCTCTGCTTTGGCAAAGGGAGCCTGTTTTATATGCTTTATATGCTTGTTATGCCCACGGATCGTCCTTTTGCGGTGTGCGGATACCGACCATGATCATCTGCTCGCTTAAATACCATTTACCCTCCGAGGGCTTAAGGCGCAGCTTGATCTGGCGGGGTGAATCCGCGCCGCCGGAGTTCAGGTGCAGTGTCGCCCAGCCCTCGTTTTGGAACGAGTAGGGATTGGAGAAAACCGTAACGGTGAACGGCTGAGAGGGCGTGTAATTGTTTTCAGGAGTTGCTCCGGCAAAGTAGGAGAACGGGATGTGCTTGCCCTCGCGGAAGCGGTCATTGAGAAAGCTGATCTCATACGGCGAGAGGGGAGCGGGACCTTTGAGGAAGTCCAGCATTTCCCTGCCGATCTCAGGAGCGGCGGCATAGGCGCACAGAGCGCAAACGGTCAGCGCGGCGGTCTTGTACGGCGTATCAAGGCGCGCCTCGGGCAGACGCTTCATCTCCTCGGCGCTCTCGGGAAGCGCGTTGAACACAAAGGTAAAGCTGCCTTCCTCTGGCTTAGCAGTATTTACCGCAGGGGCGGGGGATTGGTTCAAATTCTCAAAAATACTCATTTCGGAAGCCTCCTTTGT
>DNIP01000106.1 GCA_003499325.1 Oscillospiraceae bacterium | reverse complement strand
AGATGCCGAGGATCGGGATGCCCAGATCAAGGATCGCGGGGTCAAAGTGGGGAGACATGGGATCGGACACGCTGTTAGGCCCTCCCGTAAAGATGACGCCGCTGTAGCCCTCGGCTTTGATCTGTTCGACCGTGATTTTATTGTACGGCTTGATCTCGGCATAAATATGCTGCTCGCGAACACGCCGCGCGATCAGCTGATTATACTGACCGCCGAAATCCAGTACCAGTATCTTTTGCATCTTATCACTGCTTTCCGTCATTTTTACAAATAATCATAAGATCGTTTTATTCTTTTTTCAAGTATCAATAACGCTCCGGGTCATATTTTGCAGCACAATAATTTACGATGAATTTTTTGGAAAAACACAGGTTTCGAGTGTTGCAATGGGTCGATAATTATGGTATTATATATTGTGGTTTTGTATGAACAGTTTGATCATACTGTAGGGCTTGTTGAATAATCATAACGTCAAAAAGCGTTTTTTGCGATCCTGCGCTGTTTTTTTATCGGTATTTACCGGCGGAGAACATCTTGTTGTGCGAAAAACTCCTGCTTTTTACATTCTGCTGTTGATCAGTCGAGCCCTAACATCATTTATTTATAGGAGGAATCATCTGATGACGATTACTAAAACACAGGAAGGCGCCAAGCTCACGGTTGCCATTGAAGGAGAATTGAACACCAACACCGCTCCCGAACTGGAAAAGGAATTTGAGACCTGTCTGAACGGGATCACCTCGCTGGTGATTGACGCGCAAAAGATGGACTACATCTCCAGCGCGGGTCTGCGCGCGCTGTTCGGCGCCGCCGAGGTCATGCAGGAAAACGGCGAGATGTGCGTTATCAACGCGAATGAGGAAGTCAAGAACATTTTTGAAGTAACAGGCTTCGTCGATATCATCGACGTAAAATGAAAAGCATAGAGATACCTGCCGATAAAGCAAGGCTGACCGAGGTGCTCGACTTTGTCCTCGATTACGCGGGGCAGCTCGGCTTTGGGAAGAAGGAGCTTTTTCAGCTGAAGGTCTGTACCGAAGAGATCTTTGTCAACGTCGCGAGCTACGCCTACGCGCCCGATACGGGATCGATCACTGTGACCGCAGACGGCAGCGTTGACCCTTTGACGGTCACACTGTCGTTCATCGACAGCGGCACACCCTTCGACCCTCTCTCTAAGCCCGATCCCGACAAGAATCGATCCTTTTCACAGGCGAAAAAGGGCGGGCTCGGGATCTTCATCACCAAGAGGATGATGGACGAGGTCAGCTATGCGTATGAGGACGGCAGAAATATCCTGACGATCAGGAAAACCATTTCACCAACGGAGAACGCCCATGAGTAATGCACCGAAGAAAAAGAGAAAAAAGCTGACGACCAAGGCAATCCTCGGCTTGATTTTTGTTCTTGCGTTCATCGTCGTTTTCGTCTGTATCGGTATCACGTGGCGCTATATCGAGGACTTTGACGACAGCCACTACGGCACTGCCTTTACGCTGACCCATACGGCGTCCGAGTATATCGACGGCGATAAGGCGCTCATGTATTACGAGAGCGGCAAAACGGACGACTACTATCAGCGGGTGCAGGATTTTCTGCAGCTGATGCGCTCCGAGGGCAATCTCGACCGCCTCTATGTGTTTGTCCCGACACAGGATGACAGCGTGATGCTTTGGAGCACTGACGGCTCCGACTCCAACGCGCTGGGCGTTCGTCAGCCCTTGGAGGGGGATTTCAAGAAGAGCGCGATGAGCGCCTTTTCGGGCGAGTCCGATAACGTCGCGAATAACGTTCATTTCAGCGATCGCAACGCCAACAAGCTGGTCGTGACCTCGTTCGCGCCGATCCGCGACAAGAGCGGCAAGCCCGTCGCGCTGGTCGCCGCAGAGTTCAAGGGTGAGAGCATCTTCATCAAGATCATCGAGTTCAACCTCGCCACGCTGGGCATCGTCCTCGTATCCAGTATCATCCCGATCATCATCTTTTACAGAAAGACGAAGAAGGGCATCCTGTTGCCGATCAAGCGGCTCAATTCCGCTGCCAAGCAGATGGTGGGCGATCTGGAGTCGGAGAAGGTCGTGACGCCCGATATCCATACCGGCGATGAGATCGAGGAGCTCTCCGATTCGTTCGGACAGATGAACGTGGAGCTGCGCGAGTATATCCGACAGCTCAACCTTGCGACCGCTGAAAAGGAGCGGATCGGCGCTGAGCTGAATATGGCGAGGGATATCCAGGCGGCTCAGCTCCCGAGCGATTTCCCCGCGTTCCCCGAGCGTAGAGAATTTGACGTTTACGCGTCGATGACGCCCGCCAAGGAGGTCGGCGGCGACTTCTATGACTTCTTCCTCGTCGATGACGATCATCTGGCAATGGTGATCGCCGACGTCTCGGGCAAGGGGATCCCCGCGTCGCTGTTCATGATGATTGCGAAGATCCTGCTCAAAAACCGCCTCATGGCGGGGGACAGCCCCTCGGCGGCGCTCGAGAGAGTCAACAATCAGCTGATTGAAAACAACATCAAGCCCAAGCAGTTCGTCACCGTATGGATGGCGGTGCTGGAGCTTTCTACGGGCAAGGGCACGGCGGCAAACGCAGGTCATGAGCACCCTGTGCTCAAGCGTGCCGACGGCAGCTATGAGCTCGTCGAGTACCGACACTCACCGCCCGTATCGCTGGTCAGGAAGATGCGGTTCCGCGAGCATGATTTTGAGATGCACGCGGGCGACAGGCTGTTCGTCTATACGGACGGCGTCGCCGAAGCGATGAACACCGAGCGCGAGCTGTACGGCACCGACCGTCTGCTCACGGTTCTGAACAGCGATCCCGACGCTGCGCCGCAGCAGGTGCTGGAGAACGTCACGAACGGGATCGACGCCTTTGTCGGAGAAGCCGAGCAGTTCGACGATATCACGATGCTCAGCTTCGTGTATCACGGCATTGACGGCGATAACACCGCTCAATCATAAATCATATATACAATATTCCGGGAGGATAGAAAATGGCAGAAAATAAACGATTCGCAAAAGCGTCATGGGCGATCATGGCGCAGCTGCTCAAGGTAGAGAATCTGGAGGAGGCGCTGTCGGGCAGCTTGGAGATCATTGTCAAGACGCTCAACAGTGAGGCGGGAGCGATCTGGCTCCTTGATCAAAAGACCGACCGACTCTCGCCCGTATTCCATATCGGCCCCGCCGATATCTCCAACATCAGCGTGGAGAACGGTCTGGGCATCGAGGGCATCGTGACCCAGACGGGTAAATCGATGTTTGTCGAGGACGCCGCGTCGGATCCCCGCTTTGACGGCACAGTTTTTGACGACAACGATCTTGTCACCAAGACCATGATCTGCGTAC
>DNIP01000145.1 GCA_003499325.1 Oscillospiraceae bacterium | reverse complement strand
CGCGGCAAAACCACAGCGAACCCTGACGGGTTCGCGAGGATTTTAACAATGGGCAGGCGGAAATATGCCCGTCAAAACCACGGTTCGGATTATTCCTGGCACCCTAACCGACATGTGTCATTATCCAACGCCCTACCGCGGGAGCACCGAGGCGCTCCCCTACAATTTCACTGAAACGTTACTTGTAGGGGAGGGGCTTGCTCCTCCCGAAGCTCGTCCAATCAATACTGAATAGGTATAATCTATCGGATAAAGAGCACTGTAAGATCCTTCGCTAAGAGCTCAGGATGACAGCCTTACTGAAAAGTCACAGATAACAGCTGAATTAGATTGACGTGAGTTTTACACATCCCCCACTTGACCGAAGTGCAAAAATTTGGTATAGTATATAATGTATAAGTGGGAGTATGTTCTCTCGTGACGGTGCGCAGTTCCGATAACGTCTTTTATCTGTTTCTGATCGGTAATAGAAACGGATCACCATATTATTTTTGAAATGAAGGAGGTATTTATTTGAGCAATTTGAAAAAGAAACCTCAAATGAAGAGCAAGGGCAAAGCAAAAGCGCCCCGAAATAACAAGAAAACCGATAAACCATCCGCACTCAAGCGTGCGTACAACCCGAAGGTGACCGCCAACACAAAGGGCAGAAGGTCACGTTCCATCAAGAAGAAAGCGCCTGCAAAGCCGCCTGTACGCGTATCGTTCCTCGGCGGTCTTAACGAGATCGGCAAGAACCTGACCGTGTTCGAGTGCGAGAACGACATCATCCTCATCGACTGCGGTATGGCGTTCCCCGACGGCGATATGCTGGGCGTCGATCTGGTCATCCCCGATTACACCTATCTCGAGCAGAACAGCGACAGGATCCGCGGCGTGGTGATCACGCACGGACATGAGGATCACATCGGCGGCATCCCGTTTTTGCTCGCTAAGATCAATGTGCCGATCTACGGCACGCCCCTGACCATCGGCTTGATCGAGAAAAAGCTGAAGGAGCATAGCCTGTCCGCGCCGCCTACACTGGTCAAGAAGAACGCGGGCGACACCTTCAAGCTCGGCTGTTTTGAGATCGAGCTGATCCACGTCAACCACTCCATCCCCGATTCCGTCGCCATCGCGATGCACACGCCCGCGGGTACGCTCGTCCATACGGGCGACTTCAAGGTCGACTATACGCCCATCGAGGGCAAGATGACCGATCTGAACCGCTTTGCGGCGCTGGGTGATGAGGGCGTTTTGGCACTGCTTGCCGAGAGCACCAATGCCGAACGTCCCGGCTATACGCAGACGGAGCAGAAGGTGACCGACAGCTTTGATCAGCTGTTCGCGTCCGCTAAGAACAAGCGTATCATCATTGCGACCTTCGCGTCCAATATCAGCCGTATCCAGCTGATCATCAACTGCGCCGTCAAGTACGGCAGGAAGGTCGCGTTCTCAGGTCGCTCCATGATCAACTATATGAAGGTAGCGCAGGAACTGGGCTATGTCAAGGTGCCCGACAACCTGATCATCGATATCGATCAGCTCAAGGACTATCCGCCCGAGAAGATCGTGCTCGCTACCACAGGCTCACAGGGTGAGCCGATGTCGGCGCTGTCGCGCATGGCGTATTCCGACCACCGCAAGGTCAGCGTCGGCGCGGGCGACTTTATCATCATTTCCGCCAACCCCATCCCCGGCAACGAGCGCGCCGTCGGCAATGTTGTTGACGAGCTGTTAAAGCGCGGCTGTGACGTGGTATACGAGAGCATGTACGAGGTGCACGTATCGGGTCACGCCTGCCAGGAGGAGTTAAAGCTGATCCATTCGCTGGTCAAGCCGCGGTATTTCATCCCGATCCACGGCGAGCAGAAGATGCTGCAAAAGCACCGCACCCTCGCCATGTCGCTCGGCATGGACAGCAAGGATATCTATATCGGCGATATCGGCAAGTCGGTCGATATCAGCGAGGACGGCTTCAAGGAGGCTGAGCCTGTTCCGTCCGGCAAGGTATTTGTCGACGGTCTGGGCGTCGGCGACGTCGGATCGATCGTCCTCAGAGATCGTAAGCATCTCGGTCAGGACGGCCTGATCATCATTGTCGCGTCCCTCGATGTGTACGACGGCCATGTCATCAGCGGTCCCGATATCGTATCGCGCGGCTTTGTCTATGTGCGTGAAAGCGGCGATCTGATGGATGACATCAAGTCGCTGTCGCTGGATATTTTGGAGGATTGCTCCCGCAGGAATATCCATGAGTGGGGTGTGATCAAGAACCTCATCAAGGACGATATCGCGAAGCTGATCGTCCGCCAGACGGGACGTTCTCCGATGATTTTACCGATTTTGATGGAGGTATAATGCCGCTCACAATGATCGTTGATGATAACAGTCATTGCGAGGGCTCTACACGCGTGTCAGCCCGCGGCAATCTCGACCTATATAGGAGGTCTATTATGAAAAAATCATTCTTATCTCTGTTCCTTGTACTCGTTATGCTCCTGACCGCCCTGCCGATGACGGCAGGCGCGGCAGCTTCGTTAGAAAAGGGAGCCTCTGAGATCGCCGAGACCGGCAGTTCTGAAGGCTCGTTAAAGAATGTTCGTATTTCTGACAACGGTATCCTTTCATGGGATCCGTTCCCCGGTGCGAATTGTTATTATTTTGGCGTTTATACCGGCGGCGGGTGGTGGTATGCCGAAAAAGGAACGATGATCGATCTGCGCCAATTATGTATAGATCACGCTTATCCAAGTGGTACCTTCGACGTGAGACTGGAGGCATGGAGCAAAGCCGGTAACGAGGGAGGTCATCAATTATCAGAGAGATGGGAGGGTACTTACACCTTTGTGAATTCCAATCCTCAGCTCTCAACTCCCACGAATCTGCGGTGGGAAGGTACTTTCGGGGTATGGGACGCAGTTCCTGACGCGGGGGAATACGTTCTTTGGCTATACGCTGATGGCGTGCCATTGAATTCTTCTGCTGCGAAAACAACATATTTCAATTTTGCTTCTTGGATAGTATCAGGAACCAAATCCTATACATTTATGGTTAAAGCATGCGGTAATGGTCATACGGCAAGCGATGACGCTGTCAGCTCCGCTAAGACATTTACGAAAAACTACGCCGTGCGCACGATTACTTTTGATGCGAACGGCGGCTCCGTCACCCCGTCAACCATACAGACCGACACATCCGGTTGGTTGACAGCAGATTTGCCTACGCCGACCCGCACCAACTATACTTTTGTTGGTTGGACAATCAGGAAAAACGATGGACCGATGGTAAATAACTACGATCCATACCTTGAGAACACTACTTTGTACGCAAAATGGACTTTCGGTCCGATCTCTCATTTCGCCATCTCCGGCATTACCGAGCCTGTCGCGGGTGAAGCGCCCGACGGCGAGTGCTTGATCCCCGCAAACTGCGGCTACAGACCGACGATACCAAATTACGGATATGTCAACTGGTACACCGAGGACGGCGATCTTATGAACCCGGATACCGATACCTTCACCGCCGGCGAGAGATACAGCGCTCAGGTCACCCTGATCCCGACCGAGGGCTATGAGTTCGCTGCGTCCGGACTGACCGGCACGATGAACGGCAAGGATTCCACCGCCTCTATCTTCATCGCCACGCCAAAGAAAAAGATCTACATGAGCCGTTGGTTCACCTGCACCGCCGGCAATACCGTAAGCGGTACGATCAAGAGCTATCTTGATAACGCCGGTGCGGTAAAGGTCACGCTGGCGAACCGCAGCAACAGCTCCATCGGCTTTACCAAAACGGTTTACGGCAATTCCGCCTCGTTCAGCTTTTCCGACGTTCCCTCGGGCTTGTATCTGCTGACCGTCTCAAAGGCGAACCACGTCTCCAAAAGCGTCACCGTCGCCGTCACCGCCGGCACGCCGGAGCTCGCGTGCCAAATCAACCCTATCGGCGACACGAATCTGAACGGCAGGATTCAGTCAAATGACGCGATGCTGGCGTATAAGCACGCGCAGGGAGGTGCGGCAGATCAACTGACGGGATATGCGGCACAATGCGCCGATGTTAATCATAACGGTAAGATTCAGGCGAACGACGCGATGCTGATCTACCAACAGGCACAGGGTAAGAGTTCGCTTTGGTAATGTGAGAAGCGATAAGCTATTATTGTCAAATGCGGCAATAAAGCAACCTTATGAATCAATGATAAAGGAGTTTTATGAAAAAGCATGTCTGGACGGTGGTTCCGTCCTTCCTGTTTCTCGCGGTGCTGATGATCCCGATGTCGGGCATCACCATCATCGATCATCCGGTTGTCGGATTCATCGAGCTGGGCGTGACGCTGATCGTCATCACGATCGTTTTTGTCACCGCGCTGAAATTCCGCAATTATATACGTGACGTCGCGCAGTCGGCGATGAAGGATTGCTTTGATCCGTCGCAAAAATCGATCGAAATGCTTCAAACCCCTGTCGCGATCTGCGGTACACACGGCGAGCTGATCGCCTATAACGCGTTATTCCGCAAGGTTTTCCTTGACGAATACGAGGGCGTCAACGCGCCTATCACGGCGTTCATCCCGGGGATCGATTTGGAGGGAGCGCTCCAAATGGGCGTTTTTGATTCCGAGTACGCGGGCAGGAAGTTCACTGTCTTTGTGCGCGTCAATGAAAAGGGAATGATGTTCGAATTCATTGACGACACCTATTATAAGAATATCGCGGATCAGTATTTTGATACCCAGACCAGCGTCGCGCTGATCGTGTTCGACAATATCGAGGACTTTTCGTCCGACGCGGATCAGGAGGCTGCCGCCGCGCATCTGGCGGCGGAGAATATCCTGTACGAATGGGCGACGGAGTATGATATCCTGATGCGCCGACTGGGAGAGAATCGCTATATCGCCATTTTGGAGGAAGCGATCCTCAATCGCCAGATGGATGATAAATTCAGCCTGCTCGACAGGATCCGTGCGATCCGTTATCACGGGCGACCCGCCACGCTGTCGATCGGTATCGGTCACGGCTGTCCCAGCTTGACGCAAAGCGCGTCAATGGCGAGAAAGGCGCTGGATATGTCGCTGGGCAGAGGCGGCGATCAGGTCGCGATCCTGACGGATAACGAGTATGTGTTCTTCGGCGGCGTTGCCAAGGGTATTGAAAAGACCTCCAAGGTCAAGGTGCGCGCGATCTCTCAGCAGATCGCCGAGGCGATCGAGATGAGCGACCATGTGCTGGTCACGGGTCACCGCTTCTCCGATCTGGACTGCATCGGCGCCGCGGCAGGCATTTACTCGCTGGTCACCAAAAAGTTCAACAAGGCGTGCCGTATCGTCACCGATATCGAACGCTCGATGGCGCGCGACATGATCGAAAAGCTCAGCGATTCACGCGATGATATGTTCATCTATCCCGAGAACGGCGTGATGCTGTC
This sequence comes from Oscillospiraceae bacterium, assembly GCA_003499325.1. Classification (GTDB taxonomy): domain Bacteria; phylum Bacillota; class Clostridia; order Oscillospirales; family Acutalibacteraceae; genus Ruminococcoides. The sequence continues at coordinate 5,452 of DNIP01000145.1, read as the reverse complement.
GGGACAGAGGACGCTGCTGATCATCGTCGATACCCAGTCGCCCGACTTCATCGAGAGCGAACGGCTGTATAAAAACTGCGGCAACGTGATCGTCATCGATCACCACCGCAAGATGGTGAATGCCATCGATAACGCCAGCGTAATTTTACATGAACCCAACGCCTCCTCCGCGTCCGAGCTCGTCACCGAGGTCATCGAGTATCTCGCTGACGATGTGCTCAACCATACGGAGGCAGAGGCGCTTTTGGCGGGTATCATGCTGGATACCAAGAACTTTGTCATCAATACGGGCGTGCGTACCTTTGAGGCGGCGGCATTCCTGCGCAAGAAGGGCGCCGATACCGTAGCGGTACGCAATGTGTTCGCCAATTCGCTGGATAACTACCGTGAGAAGAGCCTGCTGGTTTCCTCCGCACAGATCGTCAATCACTGCGCGATCACCGTAGCGGATGATTCCCTGCGCAGCTCGCGCGTCGTATGCGCACAGGCGGCGGATGATCTGTTGTTGATCCAGGATACTTATGCGTCGTTTGTGATTTCGCGCATCGATGCGCGCACCGTCAATATTTCTGCCCGTTCCTTCGGCAAGATCAACGTACAGCTCGTGATGGAAGCGCTGGGCGGCGGAGGCCACCAGACGATGGCGGCAACACAGCTCAAGGGCGTTTCCGTAGAGGAAGCCAAGGAACAGCTGATTCATGTATTAAAGGATTGGAAAATACAGTAACATACGGAGGTATAGAAAATGAAAGTCATTCTGTTACAGGACGTCAAGTCCCTCGGCAAAAAGGGAGAGCTGGTCAGCGTATCCGACGGCTACGCGCGCAACTTCCTTTTCCCGCGCAATGTCGCAAAGGAAGCCAACGCGCAGGCGATGAACGAGTTCAAGAACGCCGAGCAGAGCAAGCAGTATAAGATCGATACCGCGATCGCCAACGCCAATAAGGCGAAGGAGGAGCTCGAGGGCTCCAAGTTCGTCATCAAAGCCAAGGCGGGTGAGAACGGCAAGCTCTTCGGCAGTATCACCGCCAAGGATATCGCCGCCGAGGTCAAGAACCGTAAGCACGTGGACGTCGATAAGCGCAAGGTCAGCCTCAAGGACGATATCAAGACGCTCGGCGACTATGATGTGGAGATCAAGCTCTACAGCGGTATCACCGCCCACTGCACAGTCTCTGTCGAAAAAGCCTAAAACTCAGTTAGGAGTGAGGAGTTAGGAGTGAGGAGTTGATCCTTGAATCAGGAAAAGTCCTTCCGTAATTCTTCACCAAGGAAACGATTATGCCTGATAATAATACTACTGTTTATAACGGATTGCGACTGCCGTATTCGCCCGAGGCGGAGCAGGCAGTGCTCGGCGCCATTTTGATGGAGCCCGACGCGATCGCACGTGTGGCGGAGATCCTTCCGTCATCCGAATATTTTTATATTGCCAACCACCGCACGATCTATGCGGCGATGATGTCGATGTTTACCTCCGGTAAGGCGGTAGACCAGATCACCGTGCTCGAAACGCTCAAAATGGAGCGTGATTTTGACGAGGCGACGGGCAAAACCTACCTCGTCCAGCTCGCCCAGAGCTGTCCCTCCATCACCAATGTGGAGAACTACGCGCGGATCGTGCGCGATAAATATGATGTGCGCGCCCTGATGAACGCCGCGCGTGATATCATCGAGGACAGCTCCGACGGCGAGATGGAGCCGCAGATGCTGATCGATTCCGCCGAGCAGAAGATTTTTGATATCCGCCGCGGAAAGAACATCCAGGGCTTACAGCGCATCGACGAGGTGCTGTTCCAGACCTTTGACAGGCTCGATATGCTCAGCCGTGACGATGACACCATCAAGCCGGTGTCCACCGGTATCGGCGACCTCGACCGCGTCATCACGGGTCTGAACCGCTCCGACCTGATCCTGCTCGCGGCGCGTCCCGGTATGGGTAAGACGTCGTTTGCGCTGAATATCGCGCGCAACGTCAGCGTGATCGCCAAGAAGAAGGTCGCCTTCTTCTCACTGGAAATGACCAAGGAGCAGCTCGCTTCCCGACTGCTCTCGTCCGAGGCGCTTGTCGGCGGTACCAAGCTGCGTACCGGCAGGCTCAGTCAGGAGGAATGGAACCGACTGATCGGCGCGGGCGATATCCTGAAAAACGCCCAGCTGTATCTGGACGATACGCCCGGTATCACCGTGCCCGAGATGAAGGCGAAATTAAGGAGATTGAAGAATCCCGATCTCGTTGTCATCGACTATCTCCAGCTGATGTCCACGGGTCGCCGTGACGGCAACCGTGTGCAGGAGATCTCCGAGCTGACCCGAAACTTGAAGATTCTGGCGAAGGAGATCAATGTCCCCGTCATCTGCCTGAGCCAGCTCAGCCGTGCATCGGAACAGCGGCAGGATCACCGTCCGCAGCTGTCCGACCTGCGTGACTCGGGTTCGATCGAGCAGGACGCGGATATCGTGCTGTTCCTGTACCGTGACGGCTACTATGAGCGCGAAAAGGGCGCTGAGACAGTGCAGGCGGCGGTCGATCAGAACAGCGGCGAGTGTATCGTCGCCAAGAATCGCCACGGTGAGACCACCATCGTCAAGCTCCATTGGCAGGGCGAGTTCATGCGCTTCACCGGACAAGACCGCAGCCATGAATAGTGCCTGTGACGGCTTTGCCGCCAAGATCAAACGCTATATTGACGAGCATCAACTGCTGCAAAAGGGCGACAAAGTATTGGTCGCTCTGTCGGGCGGCGCGGATTCCGTCGCGCTGTTGCACATTCTTAATTCTTTAAAAGAAGAATTAGATATCGCATTATACGCGGCGCACTTCAACCATGGCATCCGTGGGGAAGAGGCGGATCGTGACGAACGCTTCTGCAAGGCGCTGTGCGATAAGATGGGCGTATATTTCTTCCGCTTTGGGGCGGATGTGCCGTCGATCGCCAAGCGATACGGCGAAAGTGTGGAGCTTTGCGGCAGAAAAATGCGTTATGATTTTTTGCAGTGGGTCTGTGACGACAAGCTGGGTACCGCGAAGATCGCGACCGCTCACCACAGCGACGATAACGCCGAGACGGTTCTCTGGAACCTGACCCGCGGATCGGGGTTGGCAGGGCTTGCGGGTATTCCGATCAAGCGCGATAATATCATCCGACCGCTGCTTTGCTGTACGCGTGCCGAGATCGAAGCCTACTGCGCCGACCATGATCTGGAGTATGTGACCGATTCGACAAATCTTTCCGACGATTACACCCGCAACAAGCTCCGCCATCAGGTTATGCCTGTGCTGCGAGAGCTGAATCCGAGCGTAGGGGAGAGCGTCATGAGAACGTCTGCGATCCTGCGGGAGGCGGATGAATACTTGTCGCAAATTTCCGAAAAGGAATTAAAAGAGGCAAAGCTCCCTTACGGTTGGTCATGTGAAAGGCTCTTGCAGTGTGAGCCGATCATCCTGAAATACGCTGTCAAAAACATTTTGGAAAAAGCCGCTGCGCCTGTTGACTTTCAACACACAGCGCTTATAATAGAAGCGATGCGATCACACGGCGCGGTCGATATCGGCGGCGGATATACCGTCTCCTGCGCGCAGGGGATCCTGCGGATCGTGCCGAAGCTGCTCAGCACGGAGGATTTCTGCGTACCGATCTTTGAATACATGAAGCAGCACGGTACGCGGATCAAGATCCTTGACGGATTGCTTTTTGAGATCGCTCCGCCGCTCGGATTGAGCAGTGAAAAAATTAACAATTTATTATTACTTCATGGGATTCCGTGTGCTATAATGACACGTGATACCGTGATTCGACGCCGTCGCGCGGGCGATACCTTCACCGATCCCCGACGCGGCGTGACAAAAACGCTGAAAAAGCTCTTCAATGAGCTCAAAATACCGCGTGAGCTGCGCGATACCATCCCGATCATTGCCGACGGCTCGACCGTCTTGTGGATCGAGGGGATCGGTACCTCCGCGCAGGGTCAAGCGGATTTGACCCGTGATGGGGAATACTATTTGGTCAACGGGGGTTTGAACCATGCATAAGGATCTGGAAAAAGTTTTGATCACGGAGGAAGAGATCAAGGAGGCCGCCAAGCGCCTTGCCAAGCAGATCGAGCGCGATTTTCAGGGCGAGGACGAGATCGTCTTTGTCGGACTGCTCAAGGGCAGTGTCCAGTTCATGGCGGATCTGCTCAAAAATATCGATATGATGTGCACGATCGACTTTATGTGCGTTTCCAGCTACGGAAAAGGCACCAAGAGCACCGGCCGCGTGAATATCATCAAGGATTTATCAGAACCTATTGATGAGAAAAACGTGGTCATCGTGGAGGATATCATTGACAGCGGCAACACGCTGAACTTTATCAAAAAGTATTTTTCGGCGAAGAACGCGAAGAGCGTGCGTATCTGCACCCTGCTCAACAAGCCCTCCCGCAGAGAGGTAGAGATCGACGTTGATTATATCGGCTTTGATGTGCCTGATGAATTTGTGGTCGGTTACGGTCTGGATTACCGGGAGTATTACCGCAACCTGCCCTACATAGGCGTACTCAAGCCTGAAATATATGAATAATAGGCTCCCTTTCCTAAGGGAGCTGTCATCGAACGCCGACGCTCGATGACTGAGGGTTGTCTTTGGAATACGAAAGATGATCCTTCTCCGCTTCGCGGAAACCCTCCGGCACTTGACGCGCGCGTCCGTGCCACCTCCCTTAGAAAAGGGAGGCTGAAAAAGAAGGAGTGAAAGCATTGAACGATAAAAAGAATCCTAATTCCGGCAAGGTGAGGAGCCTGCTGATCTATCTGGGTATCCCGATCATCGTGATCCTCGCGATGTCCTTCTTCCTCTCACAGGGGCCGAAGGATACCACCACCTATTCCGAGGTCGTCGGTTACTTCCATGATATGAAGGTCACCGAGTTCAAGGTAGAGAGCAGCGGTTCTTCCACCAAGCTCCAAATGAAGCTGGACGACGATAAGATCATCACCCATAAGCTCATGGACTGGGAGACCTTCTGGAGAGACGTTAAGAGCGATATTGTCAAGTACGACAAGGAGCATCCCGACGCTCCCATGAAGTATGATCTCACCCCTGTGGGTGACAATTCCTTCCTGCTCGAGCTGATCCCGACGGCGATACTGGTCATTGTGCTGGTGCTGTTTTGGTTCTTCGTCATGCGCCGTATGAGCGGCGGTATCGGCGGCAGAGAGATGAATTTCGGCAAAGCCAAGTTCAAGAATCAGACTGACGAGAAGAAAAAGACCACCTTCGCGGATGTTGCCGGTGCGGATGAAGAGAAGGAAGAGCTCGAGGAGATCGTCGAATTCCTCAAGAATCCCGATAAATATAACAAGCTCGGCGCGAGAATCCCCAAGGGCGTGCTGCTCGTAGGCCCTCCCGGAACGGGTAAGACCCTGCTCGCGAAAGCCGTAGCAGGCGAGGCGGGCGTGCCGTTCTTC
>DNIP01000109.1 GCA_003499325.1 Oscillospiraceae bacterium | reverse complement strand
GAGCGCTGTTGCATGGGAGTTGTAAGCCAAATCAAGATTTGGACAACTCCTCAAGCGCCGTACCCTACAATATGAGTTCCATATGCTTTGCATTTAAGTGTCATATCAACAAACGTTTCGGGATGTCGCGAGCGTCATCCCCTACAGTAAGCGTTACAACGGAATTGTAGGGGGCGACGTTTACGACGCCCCGAAGCGGTACATTTCATTTGCTCCGCATTTGGGTGACATAGATCGGAATGGTTTCGGTACGTCGGCAAGCAGTGGCGCTTAGCCAATCACAGACTTTATCTGTTCTTGGAGCGCTGTTGCATGGGAGTTGTAAGCCAAATCAAGATTTGGACAACTCCTCAAGCGCCGTACCCTACGGAGCATCTGTTCCGCTGCGTTCTCAGATATTTTTCACAAGTGAAAACCTTTCCTTACTCCGTCCCGACGAGCTTGACGAGAACGGGCTCGACCCCGAGTGCGGGGAGGATCTTTTCTGTCAGATCGGCGGTCTTGAAGCGGATGGAGCTGGTGTTCTCGCACGGATGACAGCCGAAGTATTCTTCCTTTAAGACATCCTCGTCGATCACGAGCTGTACACGGTGCTCCTTGTCGTTCATGAGTCCGAGCACCGACACACTGCCGGGGTGCAGGTCGAGGAATTCTGTCATTTTGCTCTCATCGCCGAAGGACAGGCGGCTGATGCCCATTTGTCCCGACAGCTCCTTGGTCTTGAAGGGCTTGTCACCCGGCATCACCACCAAATAGAACTTGGTCTTTTGGCGGTTGCTCAGAAAGAGGTTCTTGCAGATCTTGACGTCCAAAACCGCGTCCACCTCGGCGCAGACCTCCATTGTGGTCGCGGGGGTATCGGGATGATCGGTGCGGTCGAACTCGACCCCGAGTGAATCCAAAAATGCGTATGATCGTATCTCTCTGTCATTTCTGCCGCTCAGATCGGCGGGCGAGCCGTGAAATAATTCCATCGTTTCCTCCACAGATTTCTCTATGTTACACTATACACCAAAGGAGCGTTTTTGTCTATCATTATTCTGAGAAAAACCATCTTTATTGAAAAAAATCAGATGATTCACATGCGGTGATCATCCCCTGCAATAGGCGGCCGTGAGCACACCGCACACGGCGCCCCCTCATCTGCTTTGATAATCCTCGTCGATCTCGGCGCACCAATCTCCCTGGATCGGGGTGCATCGGCGAGCGGAGGAGACAACGTTGCTCACGCAATTATACAGCACGGCGGTGCCCTTTTTGTCGGCATGATAATTCACCGCGCGGTCAGCGCCGATACCGAAATGACTTGCGGTGGATACCGCGTCAATGTTCGCGCCGATGAACAGGAATTCCCAGCCCTCTTTCTTCTTTTTCTCGATCATCTTCTTGACCTTATCGGAGGAATACTCCTTGCTGGCGTTCTCCATGCCGTCGGTCGTGATGACAAACATCGTGTGCGCGGGAACATCCTCTTTGCGGATATAGCGGTGCACCTGCTCAATATGATTGACGGTCATGCCGATGGCGTCGATCAGCGCGGTACAGCCGCGCACATAGTAATCATCCTGCGTCATGGGACGGATATCCGCCAGCGGCACACGGTCGTGCAGGGTGGTGACCTCGTGGTCGAACAGCACGGTGCTGACCAGGCACTCGCCCTGTTGCTTCTTCTGCTTCTCGATCATCGAATTGAAGCCGCCGATGGTGTCCTCCTCCAGTCCGCCCATCGAGCCCGAACGGTCGAGGATAAAGACCAACTCAGTCACGTCGTTTGCGGGCGGGAGCTGCATGGGATCGGGTTGAGCGGTGGCTTTCTTGAGTTTAGCATTGATTTTCTTTAACATAACAATAACCTCCAAATAAAAATGTGATTGTCTTGTTGACAACCACATCATAGCATTATTATGGAAGTTGTTGGTCGCCTGTGAGGCGACATTTAGCGAGGATCATCCGTTGATCAGCGGCTGGTCGAATTCGTACAGCGCTTCATTGAGCTCCCGCAGGTCGAAGCGGCGGTTGACGATGAAATACTCCACAATCACATCGAACTTGGAGCTGTGCGACAGCGCGTAGCCCGCCTTGCGCAAGAGATCGGCGGCTTCCTCCAAGCTCAGCTCCAGCGCGATCGCAAAGGCGACGGCAGTGGGCTTGGACGGACGGTAGGCGGGGTTGGAGCGGATCTTGGAGAACAGCTTGCGGTCGACCCCCGCGCGCTTATAGCACGCGCTGTCCCGCATCCCGCGCTCATCGATCAGGCGCAGTAACGCTTCCTGAAAGCTCTCGTCGAGCGTATGCAGCCGGCTTGACAGATCGCCGTAGGCGGCTGTCGGCAGCGGCATGGCGTCCATGCGCTCGGGTTCCCGCAGGCGCGGCGCAGGCGCGGCACATTCGTCAAGGACAACGGCGTCATCCGCGTCCGGCAGCTCCCTTGCCCCATAGCCTTTTGCGCGCGGCAAAACGCCCTTTGCCGCACGAGGGAAAAGCGGCTGCGGCTCCTTTGCCGCCAATTGCGCATCGGGACTGTCATAATGAAGCCGCAAATATTCGGTTATCTCGGCAAACAGACCCTTTTTCAATCGCATACGATCACCTTCATTTCAGTGAGGAGTTAGGAGTGAGGAGTGGGGAGTTGTCCCTGTATATGAAATAGCTATCGCCATTATCAGTATCATATCACAGTTTAGTCAAAACTACAATATATGATTTGGGGTTAACTCCTCACTACTAACTCCTAACTCCTCGCTAACTACACTCCGTATTTTATCTTGATTCGGTTCAGCTTATTCCCCACGGGCTTTCTGAGGATCAAGAGGAACACCACGTTCGACACGGCGTACAGCGCGGTGAACGGCAGTGCCGACAGAAGCGCCGCCGTATACAATTTCCAATCAAAGCCGCCCGCGTACCACAACACCGTCCAGACGTCCATGATGAAGGAGTAGGCTACGCCCGCTAAAACGCCGTAGAGCAATAACAGGACATTGGATCGGAGCAACACGCGCGACAGATAGCCCGCGACCAGCCCGATCAGCCCGAAGCCGAGCATCTGGAACGGCGTCCACGGGCCTTGTCCGAACCAGATGTTGGAGATCAGCACGCTCAGCGAGCCGCAGAAGAAGCCCGCCTCCGCGCCGAGGTAGATCGCCGTCATCACGCAGATCGCCGTGATCGGCTTGAACAGCGGGATGAACCGCCCGAACACCGCCAGCGCCGTCATGATCGCCGTGATCACCATGCGCCGCGCGCCGATATTCCTCCTCTCAAAGCCCGTCATGAACAACAGCAGCGCCAACACCGCGATCCCGAGCGAGATGATCAGGTACCGCTGACCCTCAAACACGATCGCGCTCAGCGCTACCAGCGCGGGGATCAGCACAAAGGGGATGCCGTAGCGCAGGAGCACCCTGAGGCGGGGATTTTTGATCACTCTCATATCGCGCCTCCGTCCGTCGAAAATCGCTTTGCGGCAAGCGCCACGGTATACGCGCCGTCGACAAAGCGCCTTGTGATGCGGGAGGCGGCGGTGGTATAAAAGCGGTTGTCGGTCATGAAGCGGTCGGTGCGGTCGACTGCCGCGACCCGACCCTGCGCAAACAGGGCGCATCGGTCGGCGCACAACGCGGCAAACTCCACATCATGGGTAATGAGCAGGACGGTCACGCCGTCCTTTTTCAATCGGCGGATCACCTCGAGCAGCAGCGCCTTTCGGTTGGCGTCCAAGCCCTTGGACGGCTCGTCCATCATGAGCAGGCGCGGCTGGGTGGACAGCGCCTTACACAGGGCGACCAGTTGCCGCTCGCCGCCCGAGATATCATAAGGATGGCGGTCGTATAAGGGCGACAGGTCAAAGGGCAGGTTCTGCATGACCTCGCCACAGCCCTTCAGCTCCTCCCCCACCGTTTCACACAGAAACACGCTCTCCGCGTCCTGCGGGAGCAGACTGAGATTCTCCTTGTATAAGGTTCCGTTCTGATAGTCCTTCAAGGGCTTGCCGAACAGCTTCACCGTACCCGCATACGGCTTGCGCAGTCCTGCCGCGACTGCCGCGGCGGTGCTTTTGCCCGCACCGTTCGCACCGAGCAGCGCGAACACCTCGCCCCTGTACACGGTCAAATCAAGGTCGCGCAGGATATCCGCGCCCCTGCGCTCATAGCGAAAACGAATATGCTTCAATGTCAAGGCTTCTTCGGTCACGGTTGGTTCCGCATAGTCCGAAGCCGGCTCTTTTTTTGTCAAACGCTCGACAAAGCGCTGACCCTCGCGCACACTCAACGGTATTTCAGGCTCCCTTTGGTAAAGGTGCTCCCCGTTGGGGAGACGTCGCGTAGCGACAGAGGGGGAGCCGCTTCCGGCGAGGAGGCTGTCACCGGACACGTGTGTCAAAGGTGACTGAGGGATTGCATAATTTGTCTGAGCGGAGCGAGTAACTAAATGAAACAGCCGTGCCGCCGCTGGCAGAAAGGCTGTATATTGATCATCCCTGCAGATCGATCGCGCCACATTACGGGGCGTATCATCGAACACGACCCGTCCCCCGTCGAGAATCACGATCCTGTCGGAGATCGGGAAGAGCTCCTCACACCGATGCTCGCACAGCAGCACCGTCACGCCCGTCTCACGGTTGAGGCGGTACACGGTCTCAATCAAGCGCGTGGCGGCAATCGGGTCGAGCTGTGCCGTCGGCTCGTCGAGCAGGAGCAGCTCGGGGTCGGCGATCATCACCGCCGCCAGATGAAGGAGCTGTTTTTCGCCGCCCGAGAGGGTCGCCGTATCGCGCTCCATCCATCGGTCGATGCCGAAGTACGAGGCGATCTCCGCCACACGGCGGGCGATATCCTGCTGTCGCGTGCCGAGGTTCTCGAGCGTGAACGCCAGCTCATGCCACACCTTGTCGGTGACGATCTGTTCCTCGGGATTCTGTGCGACATAACCGACCATGCGCGCGGATTCTCGCAGATCCATCGCGCCGATCTCGGCTCCGTTATATTCGATTAAGCCCTGCAACGCCCCGTTCTGCCTCAACTCGGGCTTGAAGAGTCGGAGCAGCGTGCTTTTGCCCGAGCCGGTCGCGCCCATCAGGGTGATAAACTCGCCGCGCTCAATGGAGAGGTTGATATCGGACAGCGCCCTATGCCGATCATCGGAACAAACGCTGCCCGCATCTGAAACGATACGGGAGGAGCAAGCCCCTCCCCTACCATTCGGATCGGGGTAAGTGTAGCTCAGATTTTTGACAGTAACCAACGCCATCGGATCGCCTCCCTTCCGTTGATGATCAGCGGCAAAACGCTCAACAGTGTGAACGCCGCCACGCCCGCGATCCCCCACGGGTTCAGCAGGTTCATGCTGAGCGCGGGATAAAACGCCGCCTTGCTGTGATAAACGCCGACAGCCGACAGCGCCGTCAGCACGATACAAACGAGCATGACGAAGCCATCATATTTGTGCACACGATAAACCGCATACGAGGTGCGTCTGCCTGTGCCGTAGCCGCGCGATTCCATGCTCTCGGCGGTGACGATGCCGTTCTCCAATGTCCAGGTGATCAGGATGGACAGCACCCGCGCCCTGCCGCGCACCGCGTCGATCAGGTTGCCGTCGTCGAACAGTCCCAGTGCGCGCTGGCTGTCGCAGATCCTGCGCCATCGCACCCTGAGCAGCGCCGTATAGCGGATCGCCATCGACAACAGCAGGGCGAGCTGCGGCGAAAAGCGCCCGAAGAGATAGAGCACCCTGTCCGAGGTCATCACCTTAGATAGCTCGCGCAAGCGGTACAATGCCGCCGTGAGCATCCCCGCCGCGCACAGTCCGTAGACCGTTGCTTCCAGCGTGATCGGGTTGTCGTTGAAAAAGAACAGCGGGGTCGCGCCCTTGTGCACGAGCAGCGGATTGAGCGCCGCCGCGATCAGAAACACCGCGAGCGAGAAGAGATGCGCCCTTTTGTCCGCCGTGCCGCCGATGACCGCGCTGAGCACGGAGGTCAAGAGCGCGATACACAGGAGCAGGGGGTTCATCGAGAACATGATGATCCCCAAGACACAGAGGTAGTACACCGCCACGGTGAACGGATTCAGTTGTTCAAAGCGCATGGGATACCTCCTGTTTAGTGAGGAGTGAGGAGTGAGGAGTGAGGAGTTTAGGTGAAAACGGAAGCGTTTGCTATGCTTCGCGTTTGGGATTTGTTGAAATGATGAAGCAGAAATAAAAATGGGTGTTGGCTAAGCCCACCCGCAACTCCTAACTCCTCACTCCTAACTCCTCACTATTCTAAATCCTTGCCGATATTCGTTGTATACAGCCACTCGATCTTGTCGCCGTCGCGGACGGCATAGCTCTGGCAGCCCACGTCGGGGAATGTTCCGTTGACGCGGTACATCCAGCCGGACAGCTCGCCGTAATCGAACTCGTAGAGCCCGTCGATCCCCGCGATATACGCCGCGCCGTCACTGCCGCGGTTGTTGATCAGGATGCGATATTTTCGCGACGCAGATTGCAAGACGTCATAGACTGTATCGCCCGAGGACGCGGTGAATTCCGTCGTATCGAGGATCACATAGCTGTCGGGAACGGCATTGTTTTTCTTCTCCATATCCTTGATCGTGTCGCATCGGATGCTGAGCGTGACAGTAAAGTCGCCGCCGTTCTCCTGCGGCTGATAATGTTCCTCTGTGGATTCAAAATTCGTTAAAAGAATAAACAGCACACCCGCCGCCGCGATCACCGCCACAGCGATATAATGCTTTTTATTGCGCTTTTTCATCAGGTACAGCGCCGCGCTCACGCCGCCCGCAACAGCAATCACACCGAGGATGGCGAAGGGCTTATAGCCGCCCGAGCCGCTTTCATCCGCCGTAGCCGCGTGCAGTGCCGTATCGTCGGTCGCAGCAGCTTGAAAATCGCCGTGCTCCGAGGAAAACACGCGTGTTTCACGCGGCTGACCCTCGGTCTCACTGACGTTGACCGTCACCTTCTCGCCCGCCGCGTTGGTCGATTCGATGAATCGCTGACCGTTGATCGTGATGATGCGATTGCCGTTACCGTCATATTCCACAGGACTGTCGCCGCTGTTGTCCGAGCCTGCGCCGCTGTCCGAGCTGCCCGACGAACCGTTGCCGCCCGCGCCCGAATCGACGCCCGTTTTTTTCGAGCCGCCCGATTGACCCGAGCCGCCCGCGCCTTTGTCGGACGGTGCACCGTGCACAACATGATCGAACAGATAAAACCCGCTCTGACCGCCGCGCATCCTGCGGTATGCCGTCAATGCGCAGAACACCTCGACGGTCGCGGTGGCGTTTCCGTCATCGCCCGTATGCGAGAAGCCGCCGTTCGATAAACCGTAGTCGAGCATCGCCTCCATCACGGAGGTGCCGTTCTTGATAAAGCGACCGTCGGTCTGCGGGTCGATCCCCAGCGCCGACAGCGCCATGACCACCTGCGCGGCGCTCTCACAGTTCTCGGCGCCCATGGTCTTGAAGCCGCCGCTGTCAAGCTGTTTTGTGGACAGCCAATCAACCGCCCGATCGATCGCGTCGGTGACGTCGCCTCTGCCGCCGTAATGCGGCGCGAGCGCCTGCAGGGTCATCGCAGTCACATCCACGTCGCCCCATGAGCCCATCACCGCCCAGCCGCCTTCCGCCATCTCGCGGGAGAGGATCTCGCTGAGCAAGCTGTCGGTGCTGTACAGGCGACTGCTATAGCCGTTATTGAGCAGGTGCAGTCCGAATACCAGGCTCATCATGCCCATGCCGCCGATCGCTTCATCCGCGGTATCGGCGATATACCGGTCGGTACTGCCGACCGCCGCCAGAGCAAGGGCGAATTTTTCCCGACTGGACGCGGAGGCAACGGAATGGTCGTCAAGATAGGACAAAAGCGCGTTTTCATAACGCGAAAAATCATAGTCGCCCGACTGGGACAGCGCGAGAATATAGAATTCCGACGTCGTTCCCGCGTTGTCTGTGAGGGTGCCGTCGATGAAATCCTGCGCGCTGTGATAGCCGTTATATGCAACGATACCGTCACACAGACTTTGGAGCTGTGCGACGGTATAGGCTTGCGCGCTTACGGGAACTGCCGACAGAACGCCGCAGAACAGCGTCGTCACGCACAGCAGTATCGCGAAGAGCTTATTTCTTACCATAATGTTTCTTATAGAATACAACCGCGCCGATGATACCCGCCAGGCATACAGCCGCGATCACGATCCACAGGATCAGGTTGCTGACGTCGCCGGTCTTGGGGGTAGAGGAAGAGGAGCTGTCCTTAGTCGCAGTATCCTTGGTAGCAGTATCCTTGGTGGCTTCATCCTTGGTAGCGGGAGCCTCGGTTGCGGAGATCGTGGTATCATCCGTATCCTCCACATCCGCGATCACGGTCGGAGCCTCGGTCGCGACAGCCTGATCGGGAGTCGCCTTCCCCTTGCCGATCGACTTCAAAAGACAGATCGGAGGAACAATACGCATATCCTTGACCTCGGCGCTGATCACCCTCTCATAGCCGTTGGGATCACCGTAGCCGTAGTAGAAGCTGGCTTTGCCTTCCGCGTTGGTAACAACTTTGTTCGGGCTGCCGTCAATGGTGATTTCCGCGCCGGAAACAGGCTCGGTATAGGGCTTGCCTTCCGCGTCAAAGCCGGTCTTTTTCATCGTCAGCTCGACGGCGATCGTCGTGCTCTCATCTTCGATATACTGCGGCTCAAAATAGGTATATACGTCGCTGAAATTCTTTGTATCGGTATAGATGAACGCGACGACATAATCATCTGCCTTGACGGGATCGGTCATGCTCCACGCAAAGGCGTTGTTGACCAGATAGCCGTAGCTGCCGCCGTTTGCAACGCCCCACAGCTTTGTCAGCGAGAGACCCCACTTAGTTTTCTCGGTGGCATAGCCTGCCGCGGCGCCGCCTTCATAGAATTGCTCGTGAGCGGCATAGAGGGTATCGTTGACGGTAAAGGCGCCGTCCTTGTCGATATCGGTGACGGTCACGGTCTTATACGCTACCGCGAACTCACTCTTTTCATCGATGATGGTGACATGCACATCGACGCTGTCTGTCGCTTCCTCCGCGGATACAAACAGCATACTGACGGACAGCACCAACAGTACGGATAACACTAATGCAATCATCTTTTTCATACTTATATACCTCACTTCAAAAGATTCTTGATGGAAACGCCGAGGCGTTATCAGCAAATAAACCTCCCCGGCACAAGCACTGACACCATTCACTGATCCCTGATCACTAACCACTGATCCCCGATCACTAACCACTGATCACTAACCACTGACCACTGACCACTGACCACTAATCACTGACCACTGACCACTAAAAAAGCTCTTCCCGAAGAAGAGCGCAACAAATAAGCATAGAGCGATCCTCTATACTTCATACTAATCTCTAATTAAACCCTTTAACGTTTATTGCGTATATTTCCGCTAATATCTTGTTAAAGCGTTTTATCAACAATTAGTATCATTCGCGCGCTTCCTGCCAAAGGGGCTGACTCGGACACGGCAGGTCTCCCGGCTGATGAGGAAGCGGAAACTCCGCGCGGACGGGAGCCTTCTCGGAATACTCCAATGGCAAATTCCCATCCTCTGCTCAATGACGGTAGTGGCGGCTGCTCCGGATTAGGCGGCGCCGCACCGGATTCCCTATTAATCTAGTCGGTCGGCAAAAGTGCCTGACCTTTCGAACCGTATCACTGTTCATTTTTCATTATTATACAAGAGCCGACAAATAAAAGCAACGTCAAAAAGGAACAAAAAAGATTAAAATATTGTCATTTTTATCGGAAGTTGCATAAAAGTATGCAATTTTTTATCCCGAGGCCGCCATAGGTGAAAGGGCATAGACCCAAATTCACCGATTCGGAGGACTGATTATGAAAACACCCAAAGGCTTTTTTACCTATTTTCATCACGCGGAACCACTCGAGATGCTCAGCGACGTACAGGCGGGACAGCTGTATAAGGCGCTGATGCGCTACGGCAACACAGGAGAAGAAGCGGATTTCGGCGGCGACTGCGCGCTGGATGTGATGTTCTCGCTCTTCAAAAAAGAGATCGACTACAACTTTGAGCGCTACAATGAGATCTGTGAAATGCGAAGAGAAGCAGGTAAAAAGAGCGCGCAAATAAAAAAGGAAAGAGCCAAAATGCAGGAGACCGAGGATCAACAAATGTCAACAAGTGTTAACAAAATCAACTAAGAAAAGAAAATGAAAAGAAAAAGAATAAAGAAAAAGACAATGATAATGAAATGAAATGAGAAAGCTAAGAAGAAAACAATCAGGATGACTTTTCAACATATCAACAACAGTTTTCCACATATCAACATCCGACAAAAATCGATTTTAGGTTGTCAGATCATATCATGTCATTTGCAGGTCATATCACTTCATTTACAGTTTATATCATATCGGAGGATGAATCGCAGGGAGGAGCCTTTGTAGAGGAGCGGCTTGCTGCTCCCGCGGCAGGGCGTTGGTCACAATACAATGGTTGTAAAGGAGATGTGCATTTTGTAGGGTACGGCGCTTGACACGCGTGTCCGACGTACCGCGTGGCAGGATCGTTTGTACCCTATCCGACGTTTTCGATCAATGAAACGCCCGTCATTCTCGGATGACCGCTGGTCCTCCCTACGGAAGCAGGCATTTGCTCCGCGTATTAATGTCATCTTAACATACGTTTCGGGAGGAGCAAGCCCCTCCCCTACAAGAGACGTTGCAGTGAAATTGTAGGGGAGCGCCTTGGTGCTCCCGCGGCAGGGCGTTTGTCAAAAGGTTTCGGTACGTCGCAAGCGCCGTACCATACGGAGAGGTTGATGTGCTCCGCATGATAAAGCGATATAATAGGAAACGTTTCGGGAGGAGCAAGCCCCTCCCCTACAGTAGACGTTGCAGTGAAATTGTAGGGGAGCGCCTTGGTGCTCCCGCGGCAGGGCGTCGGTCACAATACAATGGTTGTAAAGGAGATGTGCGTTTTGTAGGGTACGGCGCTTGACACGCGTGTCCGACGTACCGCGTGGCAGGAACGCTTGTACCCTATCCGACGTTTTCGATCAACGAAACGCCCGTCATTCTCGGATGACCGCTGGTCCTCCCTACGGAAGCAGGCATTTGCTCCGCGTTTTGGTGTCATTGATAGGAAAGGTTTCGGTACGTCGCAAGCGCCGTACCCTACGGAGAGGTTGATGTGCTCCGCATGATAAAGCGATATAATAGGAAGCGTTTCGGGAGGAGCATTCCTCGGCGGAGACGCCTCCCC
>DNIP01000060.1 GCA_003499325.1 Oscillospiraceae bacterium | reverse complement strand
TATCAGAGAAAACCTCGCACAGATCACCCGCGTTATACTCGATACGGATCAGCGCTCTGTGGAACAGCACCTCAAATTCTGTCAATACATCTCTGCGGCGGATCAGCCTTTGCGATAAATGAATCCCGATCACCGCGCCGCAGAACAGGATCACGATACATAAGATCAGCTTAATCACGCGCGTCACACATTTCATAGATCTTCTCGAGCTTCCCGACCTCACCGTCCGCGGACAGGAACACGATATAGCGAAAGGCGCCGGTATTGATCATCTTGGAGGTGATCTCTCTGCGCCTGAGATCCTGCATTGATGAAGCATGAGAAGTCGCGATGAACGCAACGCCGCACCGCATGGAATAGAGCAACAGATCGACGTCGCTTTGATCGCCCATCTCATCACATACGATGATCTCGGGCGCCATACTGCGGATCGCACAATTGGCGGCGATCCCCTTCGGATAGCTGTGATACACGTCGCATAAGCCCAGTGAAAAGCCCGATTTCCCACGATACGAAGCGCTCAGCTCTCCCCTCTCGTCCAGCACGCTTACGCGATAGCGGCAGGATAATTGTCGTGCCAAATCACGGATCAGCGTCGTTTTACCGCTGCCGGGAATACCGCAAATCAGAACGCCGCCGAGAGGATCGAGCTTTTGGAGCAACGAGGTCGCACAACCGCTGACATCCCTCGCGACGCGGAAGCTCAGCGTACTGATATCGCGGACATTGGTGATCTCTCCATGATTGATGACCGCCTTGCCGCACAATCCGACTCTGACCCCGCCCTCGATCGTGATGAAGCCGCTGTTGATCTCATTCTGAAACGCGTAGACAGAATAATCACACAGGCGCAGTATCGTCTGCTCCATCTCTTTCGATGACGCTTTCAAGAGATGCTCCGCATAAACGGAGTCGGTCAGATAACCGTTTTCTGTGATAAAGAACAGGCGTTTTCGTTCATAGATACACACCGGCGCATCCGTTCTCAATACGATCTCGGTCACCTTATCCTCAAAAGCGCTTTTGGCACGTTCGAGCGGGATTCGGATTCGATCGGGCAGCCTTTCGCGTATATAATCCATGCTATTTATATCCATTATTTTCACCATCCTGAGCATTTAGCGTATCGATTGACGCGTTGATAGTAAAAAATATGCGGACAGGTCATCGGATATAACCTGTCCGCAAAAGTTTGTCCCGTATTCGGTTGTCATCAACACCTATCCTTTATCTCTACTAATTACCCGTATAGACAAAAATCCCTGCCCTAAACGGACAGGGATCATTTATCATTCAGTTGTGTTTTTGATCATTTCAAGTAATTCTGCTTCGCTGATGATGGTCACGCCGAGGGCCTGTGCTTTGGTCAGCTTTGATCCCGCGTCCTCACCCGCAAGCACAAAATCGGTTTTCTTCGATACGGAGGAAGAGGTTTTACCGCCGTTTTGCTCGATCAGAAGCGAGGCTTCTTTTCTGCTCATGGTCGGTAGGGTTCCTGTCAGCACAAAGGTCTTGCCGATAAATCCGCCGCTCTTTTCCTTCTTCTCGAGCGGCTTCATCTCAACGCCGAGCTCCTTGAGCTGTGCGATCAGGTGCGCGGTGCCCTCCAAATGGAAGTAATCATAGACGGACTGCGCCATGATCTCGCCGAAGCCGTCGATCGCCGCGATCTCCTCTACGCTCGCATCAAACAGCTTGTCGATGCTGAGGAAGTGTTCGCAAAGGAGCTTTGCCGCCTTCTCGCCGATATGGCGGATACCCAGTGCGTACACCAGGCGGTTAATCTCCGTACCTTTGGAGTCGTCGATCGCCCTGATCAGGTTATCGGCGGACTTCTCGCCCATGCGGTCGAGCTTGGCGACCTCATTCGCTTTGAGCTGATACAGGTCGGTGAAGGTGGTGATCAAGCCCGCGTTCATGAGCTGTTCGAGCAGGGATGGGCCGAGACCGTCAATATCCATCGCGTCACGGGACACAAAGTGGATCAAATGCCTGAGGAGCTGAGCGGGACATTCGGTGTTCGTACAGCGGATCGCCGCCTCGCCCTCCTCCTTGACGAGCCTGCTGCCGCATGACGGACAGTATTCGGGCAGAGTGTAAGGCTCGGCGCCCTCGGTATGTCTGACAACACTGAGCACCTCGGGGATGATCTCACCCGCCTTGCGGATCTTGACCGTGTCGCCGATGCTCACGCCGAGCTCACGAATGAAATCCTCATTATGAAGCGTGGCGCGCGATACGGTCGTACCCGCCAATAAAACAGGCTTAAAGATGCCGACAGGCGTGATCGCGCCCGTTCGCCCGACATTGATCTCGATATCGAGCAGCTCGGTCTCTTTTTCCTCGGGCGGATATTTATATGCCTCCGCCCATCGCGGATACTTGGCGGTACTGCCAAGGCGCTGACGATCGGTAAGGTTGTTCAGCTTGACGACAGCGCCGTCAATATCGCAGGGCAGCTCTCCTCTGCATCGGTCGATACGGTCGATCTCACTCAGCACGTCGTCGATATCGGTATAGCTGTGATAAAAAGCGGTCGGAAAGCCCAGCTCGGTCAGATAATCGAGCGACTGCACATGCGTTGTGACCGCATAGCCCTCCATGGCTTGAATGTTGAAAACAAAGATATCCAGATCACGCTTCGCGGTGATCCTGCTATCCTTTTGTCTGAGCGATCCCGCCGCGGCGTTGCGTGGATTCTTGAACGGCTTCTCACCGTTGTTTTCCTGTTCGGCGACCAGCTTTTCAAATGTCGCGACCGACATATAAACTTCACCTCGCACTTCTAAGAATGCGGGCGCGTTCTTCAAGCGCTTCGGCAGGCTTTTGATCGTCATCAGGTTATCGGTGACGTCCTCGCCCGTCACACCGTCGCCGCGTGTCGAGCCGCGCACAAAAACGCCGTTACGGTACTCGCAAGATACGGATAAGCCGTCAAACTTCGGCTCCACCACATACTCGGGATCGGAAACGACCTCGCGCACTCTGCGGTCAAAGTCACGGATCTCCTCCGCGGAAAAGGAATCATGCAGACTTTCCATCGGGACGGTATGCACAACGGACGAGAACTTCTCGCCCTTACTGCCGCCGACCCTTTGCGTCGGAGAATCGGGCGCGATGAGCTCAGGGAACTCCGCCTCGAGATTCTCCAGATCACGCAGCATCGCGTCATACTCAAAGTCGGAGATCTCGGGATCATCGTGATTATAGTATCGATCGTTGTGATAGTTCAGCTCCTTTGTGAGCTGTGCGATCTTTCTTTTGGCTTCCTCTAAATTCATATATACTCCTGTTCAGATCATCTGCGAACGGCAGAGGTGCCCTTCTCTCTGAGATAGGTACTTTCCAGATCGGCTAAATGCAGTTTCACGGCAAGCGGATATCGGTCGTAGGCGTTGCTGATATAAAAGCCGTTGTTATCGTCAAAGCCGCCCATGTGCCAGCGGATCGCCATTGCTTCATCGAGCTTAAGGCGCATAAAGCGCTCGATCAGGAAAACGCTCTTCTCACCGTGACCGTAGGGAAAGGTATCCTCGATCGCATAATACGGCACCTTCTCCCACTGACCGGTCTCATCGTTCTTGACGTTACGGGTGGACACCTTATAGAACTGTGCTTTGCAAAGATCATGCAGAAGAGCACAGATCGCAAAGCTCTCCGGATTATCATTCTCTTCGTCAAAATGCTTTTCGATCATCGTATTATACACGCTGACCGAATGCATCACCAGACCGTTTTCGCAGGCACAGTGGTACTTGGTACTTGCAGGAGCGGTGAAGAAATCGGTCTTTTGGATCCATTCAAGCAGCTCGGCAGAGCCCTTGCGGGAAATGTTCTCGGTATAAATCTTGATAAATTCATCTTTTGCAGTCATCATAACAGTACCTCATATCCATCAATTCGGTTGAAATCGACACATCGTCTATAGACGGTTCGCGGTGACAATTTATAAAAGCTCTTCATCGTATACCGCTCTTGCGCCGCCGATGAATTTTGCGCGGGTACGTGCCGACGCGACAAAGGCTTCACCGATCTTCTTCTGCGGCAGGCGGAGCGGGACTGCGGTCTCCTTTAGGTGCATGCCGATCAGTGTACCGCCGATATCCACGCCCGCGTCCGCTTTGATATGCTCCACCAAAACAGGATCGTCAAAGCGCGCGTAGGCGGTCGTCGCGCTGCTGCCGCCTGCCTTCGGCTGCGGAACAGCGTTCACGATGGGGATATTGTACTTTTCAGCAAGCTCTCGCTCGATCACCAGCGCACGGTTGAGGTGCTCACAGCACTGCGCCGCCAGATAGATTCCCTTTTCCTTGAGCAGATCAAAGAAGCCGTCATACACAGCCGCTGCAATCTCCATGCTCGAGTGCGTACCGATACGATTACCGCCGACCTCGCTGGTGGAACAGCCGAGCACGACGATCGAGCCCTCATGCAGCTTAGCGGTCTCGATCAGCTGCGTGAAAACAGCGTTGGTATCTTTTGTAATGGTTTCAATCATGATATCAGATCCAATCCTATATGATTTCTATTCTATCATACCAAATTATCGGGAAAATAATATTCCTTAATCGACTAATATAAAGAAAAAAACGGGTACCCTTTCGGATACCCGTCATCAAAATCATTATTCAGCGTCTGCGGGAGCAGCTTCCTCGGCAGGAGCCTCCTCAACAGGAGCATCCTCAGCGGGAGCAGCTTCTTCAACTGCGGGTTCCTCAGCCGGAACCTCGTCCTCGAGATCGCGGATCACGGGAGCGGCGTCGGGCTCAACAACAGCGACAACCTCATCCTCTTCGTCCTCGACTGCGGGAGCGGCAGGAGCGTTCTCGGGCAGCAGCGCACGGATGGACAGGCTGACACGCTTCTTCTCAAAGTCGATACCGGTGATCTTCGCCTCGACCTCATCGCCGATCGCGAGCTCATCAGCGGGCTTCTCGATACGCTTGTTGGAGATCTGAGAGATGTGGATCAGACCGTCGATGCCGGGGATGATGTTGGCAAACGCGCCGAACGCGGTCAGACCGACGATCTTCGCCTTGACGACAGTGCCAACAGGATAATCCTTTTCGAGGATGACCCACGGATTGTCCTCGGTCTTTTTGTAGCCCAGAGAGATCTTCTTGGTCTCGGTGTTGATGTCCTTGATGTATACTTCGACGGTATCGCCGACATTGACAACCTCGCTCGGATGCTTGATGCGCAGCCAGGACAGCTCGGAAATGTGGATCATACCCGATACGCCGCCGAGGTCTACAAACGCGCCGTAGGAAGTCAGGGTGCGGACAACGCCGGTATAAACCTTACCGACCTCACAGTTCGCCCAGAACTCTGCACGCTTAGCGGCATACTCGTCACGGAGAACGCTCTTGATGGAGCCGATGATCTTTCTTCTTCTGCCGCGCTGAGACAGCTCGATCAGGCGGAACTTGACCTCCTTACCCTTAAGCTCCTCAAGGTTAGCGTCACGCTCCATGGTAGCCTGAGAAGCGGGGATGAATACGCGGATATCGTTAGCGACAACGATCACGCCGCCGGAAACGACCTCGGTAACGGGGCCGGTGAGGATCTGTTTCTCATCATAAGCCTTTTGCAGCTCCTCAAAGCCCTTCTGCGCGTCAACTCTGCGCTTGGAGAGCATGATGGTACCCTCGACGTCATTGGTTTTCATAATCAGCAGTTCTACACGATCGCCGACCTTGACAACTTCATCGGCGCTCTGAATCGGAGTGGATGATAACTCGTCAAATGGGATAAAGCCGGTCTGCTTTCTACCGTCAACTTCAACATACACTTCGTTCGGTGTGATGCTTGCGACAGTACCCATAACCCTTTCATTAGTGTTTAAACTCTTCAGAGATTCTTCTAACATCTCCTCAAAGTTCTCAGTTTCGTTTACGCTGGATGTAGTGTTTTCACTCATTGTATCCAGTACCTCCTTTATAATCCTGTCCGGTGTAGAAGCGCCGGCTGTTACGCCAATGGTCTGAGCGTCGGCGAACATCGCCCTGTCAAGATCAGCGGCTGTCTCGATCAGATAGGTATGCTCACAGTTCCTTTTACAAATCTCATAGAGCTTGTTAGTATTGGAGCTGGAGCGGTCGCCTACCACGATCATGCAGTCACATTTCGCTGACAAAGTATGTGCTTCCGCTTGTCGCTTTGACGTAGCATTACATATTGTATCAAAAATTTTGGCGTTTGTATATAGTTTTTTCAAAAAAACTATACAATTTTTCCAAAAATTTTCGTTAAAAGTCGTCTGAGCGACGACGCAAATTCGTTTTTTATTCTCTTCGGGAATTATATCCGCAATTCTTTTTAAATCCTCAACGTCTTTGAAAATATAATAACTGCTGACACAGTTCGAGAGGATCCCCTGAACCTCGGGGTGGTTTTCATCCCCCGCGATCAGGATGGTGTAGCCCTGTCGGCTCATGTCGTAGACGATGGAATGGATCTTAGCGACAAAGGGACAGGTCGCGTCGATATACTCGAGCCCCATCTCCCTGAGCTGATCATAGACCGAGCGCTTCACGCCGTGGGAACGGATGATCACAGGCTGACGGTCGTTGATCTCTTCAAGCGAATTGACCGATACCACTCCCCTGTCATCCAGCGCCGCAACCATCTCTTTATTATGGATGATCGGCCCCAAGGTACAGCCGCCGTGATGACGGTCGGCAACATCAAAGGCGATCTTGACCGCTCGGTTGACGCCGAAGCAGAAGCCCGCGGATTTTGCGACGATGATATCAGCCATTTTGCTCTCCTGCCGACGCTAAGTCCTCTTCACGGATCGCCTTGATATGATCCATGATGACGCGGCTGGCGTTGCGGAATTCTCTTGCCCCGCCCTTATCAAAGCCCATTTCTTCCAGCGATATCGGTTTACCGAAATGGAAGTAGAGGCGAGAGCCGATCTTGGTATGACAAACGGGGATAACAGGCGTCTTGGTATCATAAGCGATCAGGCTGCAGCCGTTTTTCGGCGGCAGGAAGCTGCCGTCCTTGGAGCGGGTGCCCTCGATGAAGATGCCCATCAGGTTGCCTTCCTTGAGCACCTTCTCAAAATGCTTGATCGAGCCGGTGTCCGCCTTACCGCGGCTGACGGGAAACGCGTCGAGCTTGCGGATGAACCAGCCGACGAACTTGTTTTTGAACAGCTCCTCCTTCGCCATGAACATGACCTGTCGTTTCAAGCCCATGCCCATGATGATCGGATCGGCGGCGTGCGTATGGTTGGACGCTAAGATATACGCGCCCTCTTCGGGCACATTCTCAACGCCGATATACTTCATATGAAATTTGAGTTGGAAGAAGGGCTTGAGTAATCCTCTCCAGAAAAAGTAAAAATGATTGCGCTTTTTCATAGCTTGTCCCTCATGATTCGTAAGAGTTTGTTGACGGAGGTCTCCAGATCCTCTCCCGAGGTATCGACGCTGATCGCGTCATCCGCAGGCTTTAAGGGAGAGATCGAACGGTTTGAGTCCGCATAATCGCGCGCGATGACGTCCGACAGGATATCCTCGAATTTCACGTCCATGCCCTTCTCGATCAGCTCGTCATAACGGCGGCGGGCTCTGCACTCGGGGGACGCCGACAGGAAGATCTTGATCTTCGCGTCGGGCAAAACAACGGTGCCGATATCTCTGCCGTCCATGATGACATTGTTGGTGTGCGCGATATCGTGTTGTAAATTGAGCAGATAGGCTCTGACCTCGGGGATCGCGGACACGGTGGACGCCATCATCGAGATCTCGGGCGTGCGGATCAAGCCGCTGACGTCCTCGCCGTCGAGCAGAACGATCTGCTCCCCATGATCGTTGAACGTCAATTCCACCTTGATCGCAGGCAGCATCGCGATGATCTGCTCCTTATCCTCGGCAGTCAGATTGCGTCTGAATGCCGCCAGACCGATAGTGCGATACAGCGCACCCGTATCTACATAGATATAGCCGAGCTCCTTTGCGGCAAGCCGCGCGATGGTCGATTTACCGGCGCCGGCGGGGCCGTCGATAGCAATAGCGATAGACATAATGTCCTCCTTGTATATAGTAGTATTCGGTTAGGGTGACAGGCTAAAGAAGCCCTCTCACAATGAGATGATTATCATGTAAGGACTGCGGCGGATTCTCCGGCGAGTCTGCCGGTGCAGTAAGCGATCTGCAAATTGAAGCCGCCTGTATAAGCGTCGAGATCCAGTACCTCACCCGCAAAATACAAGCCCTTGACGAGCTTACTCTCCATCGTGCGCGGATCGATATCCTTGACGTCAACGCCGCCGTGGGTCACGATTGCCTCGTTGATCGGACGAAAAGCGTGGATTTTCACGCTGAAACGCTTGATTTGCCGCAATAACGATTGCCGCTGTTCGGCAGTGATAGTATTACACTTGGTGTGCGGCGCGATGCCTGCACGCTCGATGATGACGGGGATCAATTTTTTCAAAACCAGTTTGCCGAGCGAATTGATGATATCCTTGTTGGCGAATTCCGAAAAGTCACGCAGGATCCGCTTATCCAAGGTATCATCATCCAAAGCGGGCTTTAGATCGACATACGCCGTATAGCGCCCCGGCGACATATTCCTCATATGGGCGCTTGCGGATAATACCAAGGGTCCTGAGATTCCGAAATGCGTGAACAGCATTTCGCCCATATCGGAATAGATTTCTTTACCGTTTTGATTATCGATAACGGACAGTCGGACATTTTTCAGTGATAATCCCTGCAGCTCGGGAATATCCTCATCCTCCGCCACCAATGGAACCAGCGACGGCAGGAGCGGTGTGATGGTATGTCCCGCGGCTTTTGCAAATGTGTATCCGTCGCCGGTGGAGCCTGTCGCGCGATACGACATACCGCCGCCAGTGACGATCACCCTATCGGCATAGAGCTCCCGATCCTGCAAACGAACCCCTTTGACGGCACCTTTATCGAGCAAAAGCCCCTTGACCTCCTGATAGATGATCTGCACACCGAGCTCGTTGATATAATCATACAGCGTATCAACGACGTCCAACGCCTTGTCGGATACGGGGAAAACACGATTGCCGCGTTCTACTTTAGTCGCAAGACCGCGATCTTCAAAGAACGAAACGGTATCATAGCAGGAAAAACGGTTGATCGCGCTGTAGAGAAAACGCGGATTCGCCGTCACGTGCGCGATGAAGGTCTCATTATCACAGAAATTGGTGATATTACAGCGACCTTTTCCGGTAATCGCGAGCTTGCGCCCGACCTTTTGATTCTTTTCTATGAGGATCGTATCAGCGCCGTTCTCCGCGGCGGCTCCTGCCGCCATCATTCCTGCGGGGCCCGCGCCGATCACGATTACTTTGATGGGTTGTTCGATCATGTTCTGGTACTGTCGATTCGGTTGCCGGCGTAGACGTTCTGTTCTCTCCACACCTCTTCCAAATCGATAAAGGTATTTTTGATATCTTCCTTGCGTTCGATGACGATCGCCACCAGTAGCGCGTTGATCAGGCTCAGCGGCGCTACCAGCGTATCGACCACGGACGCGATATCGGAGCGCGCTAACAGCACCTCGTCCGCGTCCTTGACGACGGGCGCTACCATGCTGTCTGTGATGGCGATGACCTCCGCGCCGCGATCATGTGCAAAGCTCATTGCGTCGACCGCCATCGCGGAATAACGCGGGAAGCTGATGCCGATCATCACATCCTCCTT
>DNIP01000152.1 GCA_003499325.1 Oscillospiraceae bacterium | reverse complement strand
TAAACCCTATGAAGAGGCTGAGTCCATCAACGGACCCGGCCTTTTGTGATAGCGAATTGCGAATGATAAGCCGTTTTTCGCTTGCAATTCAAGTTTCTGTATGCTACTATTGTTTCGGAAGTTTGTTGAAGGAGGTCGCTTATGATCGATAGCAATCAACAGGCGCTCCTTGAACTGCTCAAGGCGTCGCTGTTTGGTATGAAACCGTCTTTTCCCGAAGTCGTCGACTGGGATGCTGTGTTGAAGGAAGCGCAGGATCAAACGGTCGTCGTGCTTGCCGCTCCCGCTGTTCCGACCCGGGAAGCGGAAAAATGGCAGACGCCCGTGGCGAGGAACAAGATGCGGTTTTTACAGATCCTCGACGAACAGACAAAGCTCTATCATCTGTTCGATGACGCCGGCATCCCGATGGCGATCATCAAATGCTGTGCCGCGGCGATGTATTATCCCGCTCCCCTGCATCGCTCAATGGGAGATATCGACTTTGTCGTTCCGCTTGAACGCGTTGATGAAGCCGATCGGCTGATGACCGAAAGCGGCTATTCATATATGGATACGACCGCGCGCCATTACGATTATGCGAAGAATGGGATCGAACTGGAGATGCACCACCATTACAGCGATCCGGCTTGGGATTTTGAGGAGCTGATCACAGAAGGACTCGCCAAAGCGAATTTATCGGACATATACGGAAAGCAGTTTTATACTCTTCCCACAGCAATCAACGGCCTCGTTTTGCTGGATCATGTTCGCAGACACATTATGAAAGGGCTCGGTATGCGACAGATCATCGACTGGATGATGTTCGTGCATACTCAGTTGAACACCGACGCGAAGTGGGAAGAACATTTTGCGCCGTTGGCTCGACAAATAGGGCTTGAAACATTAGCCGTCACCATGACGAAGATGTGCAGGAATTGGTTGGGATTACCCGATGATATCTCGTGGTGCGACAGCGCCGATGACGCGATCGCGCAGCAGTTATTGGAGCTGGTTTTCCATTTCGGAAACTTCGGAAGAAAGAATCAGATCGAACATCGCGCCGCGGAGAGCTTCACAGCGGGCGTTCGCAAGCAGGGTCTGTTCCGCTATTTGCAGAATACCGGCGAGAAGAACTGGACGGCGTACCATAACCACAAGGGTCTGCGACCGTTCGCGTGGCTGTATCAGTCGTTTCGATTCGCGGGGAAAGGAACTGCCGCGTTTTTTCGCGGCGAGCGCTTCTCGCAGGATCTTTCCAAGGGAAAGGAACGAGGCGATCTGTACCATCATTTAGGGATCGATCAATAAGCAATAGGACATAAAGCGGTTGACAAACATACGTTCTATATGTTATCATATCAACAGCAAGCAAATGATGTTCAGAGAAAGGCGGGTTGTGAATATGACAGAGTTAGAGATCATCGCTCACGCGCAGACGTATATAGAAAAATTGGCAAAAGGGATCAATCCGCTGACCGGGGAAGAGGTAGCACAGACCGACGTGGTGAACAACGTCCGTATCTCACGCTGTTTGTTCTACACCTCCGATCTGTTGAAGAAGATCGTGGACAACAGGGGCAAATTCAAAGTGGAAATGCCCGAGCAAAAACCGTTTTCATTGAACCCGGAACAGGTCGAGAGATTCGAGTATGCTCAGCAAAGCCTTTCCGTTTCCGAGATCGTCAAGCGGTTCAACGTATTGATCGATTCCGTCTATATGAAAGAGTTGAAAACGAAACAAGTCACCGAGTGGCTGGTGTCTGTCGGAATGCTCCAAAACATCGTGATCAATAACAGGACCCGCCGCCGACCGACTCCGCAGGGGGAGAGCATCGGCATCACCACCGAGGAACGGATGGGTCAGTACGGAATGTATGAGGGCGTATTCTACAGCAACAAGGCACAGCACTTTATCGTAGATAATATCGACGCGATCATCGCGTTCGGCAATCAAAAGGATTGACAGTATGACAGGGCAGCTCGGTTGAGTTGCCCTTTTTTGTACCAGTATTTCATAACGAACAGAGAAATAATGATACTAAGTAGCAATAAAAAGCTTTAAAAAGATATTAGCGGAGAATTTCGCAGAACAAGGCGGAGGGCGCAGGCAGGCTGGCGCCTGTCAAGACTGACAACGCAGTTATGCGGAATTCTCCGCAATAGATATTAAAGTGTTTTATTGCTACTTAGTATGATCAGATCGGGATCGATTTTTGAATATATTTGTTGACGCGTCAAAAAGTATAGTGTAAAATAAAATAGGTTTATAATGCAATATCTGTTATAACGGAGGCAACTATGTCAGCATTCAGCGGAGCAACATTAATGGTAACAGGCGGTA
The DNA here is from genome assembly GCA_003499325.1 of Oscillospiraceae bacterium. Taxonomy (GTDB): domain Bacteria; phylum Bacillota; class Clostridia; order Oscillospirales; family Acutalibacteraceae; genus Ruminococcoides. Next base: position 5,970 of record DNIP01000152.1, on the reverse strand, counting down.
CCGGTTCATTCGGCAGCACGGTACTCAAGCATTTTTTGACGAGCGATATCGGAGAGATCCGTATCTTCTCACGCGATGAGAAGAAGCAGGACGATATGCGCCACGATCTGCAGGCGCGTTTTCCCGAATATGCCAACAAGGTCAAGTTCCACATCGGCGATGTGCGCAACGCGCAGTCTATCAAGGATGCGATGTGGGGCGTCGATTATGTGTTCCACGCCGCGGCGTTGAAGCAGGTGCCTTCCTGCGAGTTCTTCCCGATGGAGGCAGTTCGCACCAACGTGGAGGGTACGGACAATATGCTGCATGCCGCGATCGACTGCGGTGTGAAGCGCGTTGTATGTCTGTCTACCGACAAGGCGGCGTACCCGATCAACGCGATGGGTATCTCTAAGGCGATGATGGAGCATGTCATCTACGCTAACGCCCGCGTAGCGGCGGAGCGCGGCGGCACCGTCATCTGCTGTACGCGCTACGGCAACGTCATGTGCAGCCGTGGTTCGGTCATCCCGCTGTTCATCGACCAGATCAAGGCGGGCAACCCGATCACGATCACCAATCCCGATATGACCCGTTTCCTGATGAATCTCGACGAGGCGGTCGATCTCGTCAAGTTCGCCTTTGAACACGCCAACCCCGGCGATCTGTTCATTCAGAAAGCCGACGCCTCTACGATCGGCGTGCTGGCAGAGGCAGTACAAAAGCTTTTCGGCAACACCGGCACCCAGATCATCGGCACCCGTCACGGCGAGAAGCTGTATGAAACCCTGATGACGCGTGAAGAGCGCCTGAGAAGTGAAGATATGGGCGACTACTTCCGTGTAGCGGCAGACAGCCGCGATCTGAATTACGATAAATTCGTCGTCAAAGGTGAAGTCGCCACCGAGGCGGACGAGTCCTACACCAGCCACAACACCAACCTGCTGGATGTTGACGGCACGGTCGAGAAGATCCTCACCACCGATTATGTGAAAGAGGCGCTGCAGCAATGAGTGATTATTCAAACGTAAAATGGAACAATAACGGCAAATTAAAGCTGCTGATCATCGTCGGCACACGCCCCGAGATCATCCGCTTGGCGGCGGTGATCAATAAGGCGAGAACATATTTTGACACCATCCTCGCGCACACGGGGCAGAACTATGACTACAACCTCAACGGCGTATTCTTCAAGGATCTGTCGCTCGAGGATCCCGAAGTCTACCTCGACGCGGTCGGCGCCGATCTCGGCGAGACGATGGGTAATATCATCGCGAAGAGCTATCAGCTCATGGTCGAGATCAAGCCCGACGCCGTTCTGGTATTGGGCGACACCAACTCCTGCCTGAGCGTAATCGGCGCGAAGCGTCTGCATATCCCGATCTTCCACATGGAGGCAGGCAACCGATGCAAGGACGAGTGCCTGCCGGAGGAGACCAACCGCCGCATCGTCGATATCATCTCCGACGTCAACCTCGCCTACAGCGAGCACGCGCGCCGTTATCTTGCCGATACCGGACTGCCGAAGGAGCGCACCTATGTGACCGGCTCCCCGATGGCGGAGGTGCTGCACAACAACCTTGCTCAGATCGAAGCGAGCGATATCCACGCGCGCCTCGGACTGGAAAAGGGCAGGTACATCCTGCTCTCCGCTCACCGCGAGGAGAATATCGACACCGAAAAGAACTTCCTGAGCCTGTTCACGGCGATCAATAAAATGGCGCAGAAGTACGATATGCCGATCCTCTACTCCTGCCATCCTCGCTCCAAAAAGCGTTTGGAAGCAAGCGGATTTGAACTGGACACACGTGTGATTCAGCATGAGCCGCTCGGTTTCCATGATTACAACTGTCTGCAAATGAACGCCTTTGCGGTCGTGTCCGACAGCGGCACGCTCCCCGAGGAAAGCTCCTTCTTTATGAGCATCGGCAAGCCCTTTCCTGCGGTCTGCATCCGCACCTCTACCGAACGTCCCGAGGCGCTCGACAAGGCGTGCTTTATCCTTGCGGGCATCGATGAAAAGAGCCTGCTCCAGGCGGTCGATACCGCCGTCGAGATGAACCGAAACGGCGACCTCGGTATCCCCGTCCCCGATTACACGGACGAGAACGTCTCCGATAAGGTCATCAAGATCATCCAGTCCTACACCGGTGTGGTGAATAAAATGGTTTGGAGAAAGTTTTGATCAGAGAATTCTTCTATTCTATCATCCAATTCTTTAATCACAGCTCAATTTGGCTGATTTTCGCGGCGGTCGCAGTATTTGCAGTCTTATGGGGGCTGCTCGAATATTGGCTGCGCCGTAACGCGAAGCTTTATACGATCATCAATGCTGTTTTGCTTATCGTAAGTCTTTTATTCGTCTTCGGCATCACACTGCTGTTCAGAATATCAGACGACTATCAGAGCGTTTCTGTGATCCCCTTTGATTTCTTATTCAAAGTGAATAATAAACGGATGCTTTTCAAATCAATGGTGATGAATGTTGTGTTGTTCATTCCTCTACCGCTGTTCGGGTGCAGTCTGTTCCGATGCAATTCGAACAAGTCGGGTCTGATCTTTATCGCGTCGGGAATCGCGTTCTCGTTTTTGATCGAGAGTTTGCAATATTTATTTATACTCGGACAGGCGGACGCGGATGATGTGATATTCAATACAAAGGGATTGCTGATCGGATATCTGCTGTATCGGCTGCATGATCGTTATATTATGAAAAACAAAGGAAATAAAACATGAATGTATTAGTTACAGGCGCAAAAGGCATGGTCGGACAGGCGCTCGTCGCGAATCTGAAGAACATCCGCGACGGCAAGAACCGCACCAGATCCGCGCTGAAAATCGAAGAGATCTATGAATATGATATCGACAGCACAGAGGCGGAGCTGGATGAATACTGCCAAAGGGCTGACTTCGTCTTTAACCTTGCGGGCGTGAACCGTCCGAAAGATAACGCGGAGTTCATGCAGGGCAATTTCGGCTTTGGCTCCAAGCTGTTGGATACCTTAAAAAAGCACAATAACAAAGCCCCCGTGATGCTGTCGAGCTCCATACAAGCTACCCTCATCGGTCGCTACGGTGAGAGCGATTACGGTAAAAGCAAGCTCGCAGGAGAGGAATTGTTTTTCCAATACGGCGAGGAGAATGGGGTAAAGGTCGCGGTTTATCGCTTCCCGAACCTCATGGGTCACAGCCGCCCGAACTACAACAGCGCGGTGTCGACCTTCTGCAACGCCGTCGCGAACGATTTACCTTTCACGGTCAACGACCGCAACGCCACCGTCGAGCTTCTCTATATCGACGACCTTGTTGAAGCGATGTTCGATTTGCTCGAGAGCAAGGAAAAGCACTGTGAGTATGATGGCTTGAAGTCGGTGGAAAAAGCTGACGGTCGTTATTGCTATGTGCCGCTGACCTATACCGTTACCCTCGGCGAGATCGTTGATCTGCTCAATGAGTTCAAGGCGCAGCACGACACCCTGATCGTCCCGCGTATCCCCGACGGCAGCTTTGCGAAGAAGCTCTACAGCCTCTATCTGAGCTATCTGCCGACAAGGGACTTCAAGTTCGCATTAAAGATGAATTGCGACGATCGCGGTTCGTTCACCGAGCTTTTGAAAACCGCCGATCACGGACAGTTTTCTGTCAATATCAGCAAGCCCGGCATCACCAAGGGTCAGCATTGGCATAACACGAAGTGGGAGTTCTTCATCGTCGTCAGCGGACGCGCGCTGATCGAGGAGCGTAATATCCATACGAATGAAAAAGTCAGCTTTGAGGTCAGTGGCGACAAGATAGAAGCCGTCCACATGATCCCCGGCTGGACGCATAATATCATCAATCTGAGTGATACCGAGAACCTTGTCACCCTTATGTGGGCGAACGAGCTCTTTGACCCCGCTCATCCGGACACTTTCTTCGAGCCGGTATAATACTTAGTCAACACCGCACACCTGAATGATACGGTATTACCCTAATGATAAAAGGTCGGATCTTATAACGAGATCCGGTCTTTTTAGAATGTAGAAAAACCTTCCTGTTACACGAGCCCTCCCTGCGTAAGGGAGGGTGGTGCGAAGCACCGGGAGGGTCGGCGTGGCAGTAACGAATCAGGTTAAATCTAACTTTTTTCGATTCTTCCGGGGCGACTCCTCTCTATCTCCTGCAAACGCCGCTGAGACTTTCTCTTACTGTAAACATCTTATTTCGATAAACAGATAAGGTCGGCTCTCATAACGAGATCCGGTCTTTTTAGTAAGAAGTTATGTCACGACTCATGTTGTTTTCTCCGATCATCACTCTAAAGATAGAATCAAAAAAGCCTGCAAATAATTGAAATAATAGGTAGATAATTTTGCTGTTCTATGATATACTTTAAATAAATACACGAAATGCGAATATCCGTAGTGAAGTTTGGATATATTGGTTGCAAAGGGGGTTATCCGATGAACGACAAGCAATTCCGCTTAACCGAAGAAATCATGCCCGTTGTGGAGGGGATCGGTCGGCATATGGCACGCGGATTCTTCATCTACACAGCCGATAAGCCGTGGGTGCTGATCTATGCGAATCAGGCGGCGTTGGATGTCTTTGGCAGCCGCAGCCGTGAAGAGTTCAAGAAGACGACCGACTGCAACTTCAAGGATGTGATCCACCCCGAGGATTACTCCTTTGTGTTTGACTCGATGGCGCGGCAGATCGCCGAGAGCGACGACAATCAGTACAACGTCGAGTATCGGATCATCCTCAGCGACGGCGAGGTGCGTTGGCTGGATGAGTGCGGTCATTATACCGAATCGGGAGAATACGGCGGCGTATACTACGCGTTTGTGTCTGACGTCACCGAGCAGCATGAGCGCGAGGAATCGGAGGCGGCCTTCCGTCGAGAGGTCATCAACGCCCTATGTAAGCCCTACCATACCGTGTGGGTCATCGATGACGTAGAGTCGGAGTCCTTTCAGCTCTACCGCGGCGATACACACGGCAAAACGATTCATTCCGACGCAAACAAGCAGGCGTTCGGATTGACCTATACAGTCGCCAAGGAGAAATATGTCGATCTGGTGGTCGCCAAGCAGGATGATGAGCGTGTCCGCCGTGAGCTGGATCTGAGGCATATCATCGAACAGCTCAAGACTCACCCGATGTATAACGTCGTCTATCTGCGTGAGATGGGGAACGGCGTACAGCATTTTTTCCGTGTTGAGTTCGTCAAGCTGCATATGCCCGACGGCAAGCTGGGCATTGTATGCGGCTTCAAGGACGTCGATGATGAGGTGCGCGAGAGTCTGGCGCTGCAGGACGCTCTCAGAGAAGCGGAGCGGGCGAAGGAGGACAAACGCAGGCTGATCGAGGAGATCGAATCCGCCGCCAAGCTCGCCGAGCTGATGGGATCCGCCGCGTCTTTGCTGTCCAATACGCCTGCCATGAGCTTTTCCAAGGACGCCGAGACCGGCAGGTACCTCGCCTGTAACCAGTCCTTTGCCGAATACGCGCAAAAGGAGAAGCCCGAGGATATAGTGGGCTTGACAGATCGCGATATCTTTGACCCCGAGACCGCCGAGCATATTATACAGGGCGATCTCCAAGCACTGAGCATGGATAAGCCCTACATATTCTTTGAGGAGCTTCCCGACGGCAAGGGGAAGGGCACCCGCAACCTGCAGACCACAAAGACGAAGTTCACCGATACCGACGGCAGGCTTTGCCTGCTCGGCATGTGCGTCGATGTGACGAAAATGATGCACCTCAAGGCGACCGAGACCAAGCAGCATGAGCTGGAGAATCGGCTGATCCTGCAGCAAAAGCTGCTCGAGGAGGAGCTGGTGCGCGATCAGCAGGACAAGATGATCACCGCCCTCGCGTCGGATTACCGCAGCGTCTATCATGTCAATCTTGACACCAATGTCGCGACCTGCTACCGCGGCGATCCCGACGACAGCGACAAGCTGCCCGATGGCACCGCTTTCCCGTTCTATGAACGCTTTTTATATT
>DNIP01000143.1:291-10918 GCA_003499325.1 Oscillospiraceae bacterium | reverse complement strand
CGAAAATCGTATTTGTCGGCGGTGACCACCTCATACTCGCCGTCGTCGAGCTGATCCTTCATCTCAGTCTCACTCGCGGCGCCGACGCACAGCGACGGGTACATCACGCACCACCAGTTCTGCCCCTCACCGTTACCGATGGTCAGGCGCAGCGCGTCATACTCACCCGCGGGCATGGTGAAGTCATCATAATAGCGCGTGTTGAAGTACATCTCGCCGACCTGTGCCGTGACAGGATAATCGAAGCCGCGGCGCTTGATCTCGCTCGACGCGATCTGCTCGATCTCGCTCAGATGCGTTTTCGTGATCCTGATCGCTTCCGCCTTATCATCACAGCCGTTGAAATAATCGGAGCATTCCCTGAGGACACGATCACGCACACCGAGCTTCAAGCTCTGGTCAGCGGCGGAATCGGAGTTTGCGAGGATATGTACGCGCAGTACATCCTCAGATAATTCCTCACAAGAATTAACAAACGGTAAGCAAAGAAGCATCCCCGCGATGATAACAGAGCCGACAAACAGATGAATATATTTCTTCAAAAGAATTACCTGCCTTTTCAAATGGAGTACAGTATCATCTTTGGCAGGTAATGTTCGGTTTATTCACTTTGTTATAATGAAGGGGATTCAATTCTCCTCATTCTATGGTTCAACCCTCTCAACACAACAGCCGTCTTTGAGGGGCTTGGTGAGAAACACGTTGTTATATTTCTCTTTGAGAATATTAACGCATTTCTCCGCCTTCTTCTGATTGAGGAAGATCGCATAGACCGCCGAGCCCGAGCCGCTCATGGAAGCGCCCAGCGCTTTGCAGGCGATCATCTCGCGCTTGATCTCATTGATCGCGGGCAGCTCCATCACCTGCTCAAACTCGTTGTACAGGCAGGTAGCGAGCCCGCGGATATCACGGCTGTAGAGCCGCTTAATCAGCTCGTCGGTATAGAGGAAGCCTTTGGGCTCGCGCGCGTCACAGGCGGCGTATGCCGCGGCGGTGGACACGGAGATTGCGGGCTTGCAGATCACGATATGACAATCGGGCATGGCACGCAGTTTTTTGAGCGTCGTGCCGGTATCGGTCGCGAGCATGGTGCCGCCCAACAAACAGAACGGTACATCCGAGCCGAAGTGGGCGCAGATCTGCGCCATCTCATCCATGCTCAGGCGCGTTTCAAAAATCTGATTCAGCGCCAGCACAACGGCCGCACCGTCGGTGGAGCCGCCCGCCAAGCCCGCCTGCGTCGGGATCTCTTTCTCGATCGTGATCGAAAGCGGTGCGGGTGTAACGCGGGTCTTGTCGAAAAACGCCCGTGCCGCCTTGCACACGATATTGCTGTCATCCGTCGGCACATCGGGATAATCGGGGCAGGATACGGTGATCCCCTCGCCCTCGCCCGACAATCTCTCAACGGTGACGGTGTCATAGAGAGAGACCGTCTGCATCACCATCGCGACTTCGTGGTAGCCGTCGGCGCGCTTGCCGACGATATCGAGCGTCAGGTTGATTTTTGCCGGCGCTTTAACCGTTATTTTCATCTTTCAATTCCTTCAAAAACTCTTTCATCAGCTTCATCGCCTGTCTTAAATGCTTGATCGAATAGCAGTAGCTCAGGCGCACATAGCCCTCGCCGCATTCGCCGAACGCGGAACCGGGCACCAGCGCGACGTGCTTGCTCTGAAGCAGGCGCGTGCAGAATTCATCACTGCTCAGCCCCGTGGATTTGATGCAGGGGAAACAGTAGAACGCGCCCTCGGGGTTGAAGCAGGTCAGCCCCATCTCGTTGAGAGAGCCGACGACAAAGCGGCGGCGCATATCGTACTCGCCCTTCATCATCTCGATGTCGTCGTCGCCGTTTTTGAGCGCTTCGATCGCGGCATACTGCGCCGTAGTGGGAGCGGACATGATACAGAACTGGTGGAGCTTGACCATCATCGCGCAGATCTCCTTGGGCGCGAGCGCGTAGCCCAGTCGCCAGCCCGTCATCGCGTATGCCTTGGAGAAGCCGTTGATGACGACCGTGCGCTCCTGCATACCGTCGATCGAGGCGATGGACACATGGTGCTTGCCCTCATAGGTCAGCTCGGAGTAGATCTCGTCGGAGAGCACCATCAGATCATGCTTCTTGATCACCTCGGCGATCGCCTCCAGATCCTCGCGCTCCATGATGCCGCCCGTCGGATTGTTCGGATACGGCAGGATCAGGAGCTTGGTCTTGTCGGTGATCTTTTCTTCAAGCTGTTCGGGCGTCAGACGGAAGGCGTTCTCCGCCTTTGTCTGAATGATGACGGGAGTGGCGCCCGCCATGATCGTCAGCGGCTCATAGCACACGAAGGAGGGCTGAGGGATCAATACCTCGTCGCCGCGCGATACCAGACAGCGGATCGCGTTATCGATCGCTTCACTGCCGCCGACCGTGACAACGCACTCGGTCACGGGGTCATATGTAAGATTGTATTTTCTTTTATAGAATTTTGTTATTTCCAGGCACAGCTCCTTGAAGCCGCGGTTCGGGGTATACCAGGTCTTGCCCTGTTCGAGCGACTCGATACCCGCCTCGCGCACATGCCACGGCGTCTGAAAGTCGGGCTCGCCGACCGACAGAGAGATCACATGATCCATCTCATTGACGATATCGAAGAAGCGGCGGATGCCCGAGGGCTTCACGCCTTGGATCGACGGCGTCAGCTTTTCGGAATAATTCATCAGACGATCATTTCCCTTCCGTCTTTTTTCGCGTCGACCAGCGGTACGCCGTCCTCTTTGTAGCGCTTGAGGATAAAGTGGGTCGCGGTGGACAGGATGCCGTGCATCGCCGCAAGGCGCTTTGCAACAAAGGAGGAAACATCCTGAATGGTGCTGCCGTTGACAATCAGGAGCAGGTCATAAGCGCCCGCCATCAGGTAGACGCACTCCACCTCGTCATACTGCATGATCTTCTCGGCAATATCGTCAAAGCCCTTTTGCATCTGCGGAGCGACCTTGAGCTCGATAATCGCCATGACGCCCGCGTCGGGCACGCCGTCCCAGTTGATGACCGCCTGATAACCGCGGATCACGCCGTTGTTCTCATATTCCCTGATACGCGCCTCGATGGCTTCCTCGGGCTCGCCGAGCATCATCGAAAGCTGCGCGGTGGTGTAGTTGGAGTTTTCACTCAATAAACGTAATAGCTTGTCCATTATATTCATCCTTTCATTGTTGTCGGTTTAAGATTAGGTTCAGATCGGGCGCGCACGCCTTTTTCTGCAACGACCTTGTTATCACTATGTCATCTGCAAGGCGGGCGTTTGACAGACGTTCAGGCTGTCGATACAGATCGCCGTCGCCAGACAGAAGATCTCTCTTTCTTTTTGATGGAGCATGAGCTGGGTGCAGCCGCGGGCAAAATCCTTGCCCACCGTACAAACCACGGCGGTATCCGCGTCGAGGATGGAATAGGAGCCCATCAGCACATCGCCGCGGACAAAGAAGCTGATCCCGCGGAAGCGGATCGACGCGCGGCGGTTGCCGACGGCGATATTCAGCCGCATGCTCTCCCCGCCCGCGCTGATACTGTACACCGACAGCGCGGTAAAGCCGAGGGAGCGGATCTTGCACACGGTATTGCCATCTAAATCGCAAATGCGGATGCTCTCGCCCGAGGGGTTGCGTTTGCCGGTCACCGTATAGCGGAGCTTGCCCCTTTCATCGGCGACCTGATACCGCGCGTTCAATGTCGAAATATCACGTTGTAAATAGAGTTTCACTTTTATCACCACGGATATTATCGGATGATTTCACCGATTCATGCAAATAGTTGAATGCTTCTTACAAAATGCTCTTGCGGAAGGTGTGTCCGAACAGGACGAAGGTGCCGAGCGTACTGTCAGGCTCATATTTGACGAGGAAGCACGAGGTATACCCGAGTATCAGCCAGAAGAAAATGATCGTGAACGTCGGATTGAACAGCAAGCCTACCTCGATAAACGAATAGACCAGATAGGCGCACAAGAACGAGTACATGCACGGCAGCACACTCTCATGCAGACTGTCATCCCGAAACACATGTATTGTGATATGCTTGAAGAACCGCAGTCCGAAGATACTGAACAGCACGAAGCCGACCACGCCCGAGCATACCAATATCGTAATATAGCCGTTATGGAAATCGGTCATAATGGGCGCTAACGCTCCGTACTTATCCGAGAACTTGATACCGTCGTCAAAGATACGGGTACCGTATTCATAGATATTGCCCTTGCCGATACCGAGGATCGGATCCTGCAAAAACATTTTTGACGCCTGCTGCCAGAGCACAAAGCGGCCGGAATCGAGATTGGAGTTCTCGTGCTCAAAGGTCACGGCGGCCTCATCCTGCGCGATCTTATCGGTCACGGGATCGCCGGTGATCTCCGACGATGATTCCGCGGTACTCATGATCTGCACAAAGCCCGCCTGTGTGACATTGCGCACAAAGAACACTGCCATAACGATGACCAGCCCCGCGGCAAGGCACGCGGCGGATTTAGTGACGATTTGGCGCACGGTGAATTTTGACTCGGAGCCGAACATCTTGTATATCACAAAGAATATCGCGTATCCTATCAACAGCATCAGCGCGCCGTTGGAATCACAGAGCAGCAGCGAGATCGCGTTGACCGCGACGCACGAGCCGATCCAGATACGGCTGACGCGCTCGCGACCCGATATCGCGATGAAGTCCTTTTTGAGCAGCATATGGCAGCAGAAGATCGCCACTACCGCGACAAAGCCGAGCAGATTCGGATTGATGAACATGCCGTCAAAGCGGTTCTCATAGACGATGAACTTGAACCATAATACCTCAAAGCTGATCTCCGCCATCAGGAATGCCAGTCCGAGGATCCCGAGCACCGTAGTGGTATAGACGATGAAGCGGCAGATGGAATACAGCTCGCGGCGGAAGTTGAGGTGCTTTTCGGTATGAACGGAATAGAACACAAAGAAGCATATCGAAACATGCAGCAGCATCATCAAATTGTAGGCGTTATACAAGAAGGAGCTCGCCATGTGAACGATCATTGTCACCAGCGACGTGACCACAAACGCGAACAGCCATATGCCGTAGCGCGTTCGCAGGATCGTGCGCTGCTTGACCGCATTGTAGATCATCAGAAATACGCCCCAGACAAACAGCACCGCGAGCACCGCATAGGCGGGGATCAGGATGAACGACAGGTTGCTGCAGAACATACAGATCACGTAGCTGCGCCGAAACAGCGAGGTATCCAAGAGCGCTTTTTTGAACTTACTCATAACTATCCTCAACGAAAATGTCAGTCACCGGAGATCACGTGCTTCACGGTGGACAGCATCAAATAGAGATCCCTGCGGAATCCGAAGCGAGAGATATATTTCAGATTATATTCCATCTTCTTGGGAAGGATCTCTTCCACATAAATGCGATCCACCTCATCGGGATCGCTGACGTCGCCGATCATCGCGTCCTCATCCTTGAAGCGGATGGAAGCGAGCGAGGTGATACCGGCGGGCATCAACAGCGTCGCCATCATCTCGGGCGTGTACTGCTCCACATATTTGACGACCTCGGGGCGTGTGCCGACAAAGCTCATCTTTCCCGACAGCACATGGAACGCCTGCGGCAGCTCATCCAAGCGGAACTTGCGCAGGGTCTTTCCGATGCCTGTCACGCGGTTATCGTGAGCCGAGGTGACCAGCGCGCCCTGCTGATCGGCGCCCACGGTCATGGTGCGGAACTTCCAGATTTTAAAGCGCTTGTTGTTGGTCGTGACGCGCACCTGCTTATATAAAACAGGCCCTTTGGACGTCAGCTTGATGATGATCGCGATCACCGCCATGGGGATCAAAAGCAGGATAATCATGATCAGCGACAGCAGGATATCCATCACGCGCTTTAATACCAGACTGAAACGCTTTTTATCTAAAATATCATAATATTTTCTTACCTCGTCGCATTGGAACTCACGGGGTAATTCTTTAAACGGTAAGAGAATCATAACGCCTCCGAACGCACCGCGTCTGTCACAAAACGGTTTCATTCATTACTATGCGGTAATGTCCTGATACTATTCTGTGCTGAACAAAAGCCTATAATCTTAAATATTATACTATATTTCACCATTTTTTTCAATATATTCTCAAAAAATCCCATACGAAAATCCGACACGATTTCACAAGTTTTTTTCGTCATGAACATTCATTGATTTTTATTGTGAAATCTTACAAAAATCTCTTGACTTCGTGACGATGTCATAGTAAAATCATATTAAAGAAAATAAGTTTGAGGTAATGAATGGACAACAGTTACAAACCCGATCTGATCACCCTGATCGACGAGGATAACGTTGAACACAACTTTGAGATCCTTGATACCATCGAGAACGAAAAAGGTGTTTTTTACGCGCTGTATCCCATCTATGACAACGCCAAGGACAGCGTAGATGACAGCGGCGAGTACTACATCATGGAGGTCATCGAAGAGGACGGCGAGGAACAGCTCGCAGAGGTTCAGGACGAGGCTCTGTTAGATGAACTCAGCGCGATCTTTGAGAAGCGCTTTGAAGAGCTTTTCGACGATGTTGAGGATGAAAACGAGGAAAAGAAATAAGGCTTTGCTATCATTGAATTGTCATTACGAGGCAATTTAGCCGCGGCAATCTCAACCGCTTAACAAAAGCCATTTTATCCGTCCACATCCTGCCTGACCCGCGTATCGGTCGCAAATAACCCTACAACTTTTAAATCGGGAGCTTAGCTCCTTCGGCGGTGTGCAGACCTCCCATCCTTTTGGACGAAGGGAGCCTAAAGCCGCAGGGCGGGCACCCACCTGTCATCGTGTAGGCAGGTTATCTCAAGACCGTTACGGTCAGGCGGGATACCTATAAAAGTGAATACTGAATAATGAATAGTGAATAATTGTGGTGCTGTCCAAATCTTTTGAGGTGCTGTCAAAATCTTGATTTTGGTTACAGCACCCATGCGTTAGCTGATTTGGCTAACAGCACCCATGCAAGGCACACCCAAGAAGCGGAGCCAAAGGCGAACGCTGATTGGCTGTGTGCTACTGCCGAAGGGTGGGTTGCACCCACACCCGATTCCTATATGTAACTAACGACATGAGGCGATAACAATTCACCTTATCCGTCTCGCTTGATCGCTCGACACCTTCCCCTCAAGGGGAAGGCTTTTTCACATCTATCCAATTTAAGGAGAAAAGTATGAAAATATCTGTTTTAGGCTGCGGACGCTGGGGCAGCTGTATTGCGTGGTACCTTGACCGCATCGGTCACGAGGTGGTGTCCTGCGGACTGGAGAATGCCCCCGAGCTGCAACAGCTCCTCAAAACCCATCATAACGACTATCTCACCTACCCCGAGAGCATCACCGTCACCTATGACCACCAATTCGCCATCGAGCGCGCCGAGGTGATCGTGATCTCCATCTCCGCGCAGTATCTGCGCGATTACATGCAGACCATCACGCAGTATGACCTTGACGGTAAGATCATCGTGCTGTGTATGAAGGGCATCGAAGAAAGCACCGGCAAGCGTTTGACACAGGTCGTCTCGGACTTTGTCGATACCGACAAAACGCCTGTCGCGGTATGGGTCGGCCCCGGGCACCCACAGGACTATGTCAAGGGTATTCCGAACTGCATGGTCATCGACTCCGAAAACGAGGACGTCAAACGGCATCTGGTACATAGCTTCAACAGCGAGCTGATCCGCTTCTACCTCGGCACCGACCTGATCGGCTCCGAGATCGGCGCGGCGGCAAAGAACGTCGTCGGCATCGCCGCGGGCATGCTGGACGGCGCGGGCTGCACCTCTATCAAGGGCGCGTTAATGGCGCGCGGTACACGCGAGGTAGCTCGGCTGATCAAAGCCGCAGGCGGCAACGAGCTCTCCGCTTACGGACTGTGCCACTTAGGCGACTATGAAGCGACCCTGTTCTCACCGTGGAGCCACAACCGACGCTTCGGCGAAATGTACATCAAGGGCGAAAAATTCGAGAAGCTCGCCGAGGGCGTGATGACCAGCAAGGCGATGCTACGGCTCGGCGAACAGCTCGGCGTTGATCTGCCGATCACCACCGCCGTCTATCGCATCCTGTTCGAAAACAGTAATGCCAAAGACGAGCTCTCCGCCCTCTTCACCCGCTCGATCAAAGAGGAGTTTTAATTCTAATTCAGAAATATTACAGCAGGACTGTTTGTCAGTCCTGCTTATTTTATTGTACATTTTGCCTAATTTCATGACAATTATTTTGTGTTGCACAGACTCCTATAATATGATAGAATGAAGAAGCCAACAATTTACAAATGAATATTGATGATATGATGCATTTCTTACGTGTTTGTGGGGATAGTGTTTTTTGTTATTACGACAAAAACACTATGCTCTATTTCAACTATCCCTTTTCACGTTTGAAGTGTTTTGGATCATTTGTAAATTGTTTGGCGACAATCGTAGAGCAATGTGTTTTTAGCGCACGACCTTTACGGTTGTGCGCCTTTTTTCATTTATACTAATATAAAAGGAGGAAACAAAATGAAAAAAGCAAGTATTCTCGTACTATGTATCCTAATTATCCTGTCTGTGACAGCGTGCGGAGGCGATGCTTGGCCGAAAAACGGGTTAGGCGCAATGTTGCCGAAACCAAGCTCGGGTACTGTTAAAATCGTAACTAACAGTGATAGCTTCTATGCAACTGTCGACAAGTCAAAAGAGGATGAGTTTGCAAAATATGTCAGCGCATGCAAAGAGAAAGGCTACACTGTTGATGCAAAAGAAGACGGAAACACCTATGACGCGTTCAACGAGGATGGTTACCACTTGGAATTAACCTCGTACACCTCAAATAACAATATGCAGATCAAATTGGATCCACCTATTGAACTTGGATCACTCAGGTGGCCGAGCGGAGAAATCGGGGAAAATAATCCCACAACCGGATTCCAAAAAAGGTAAAACCGAAAGTGAAAGAGAAAATGGATTTTCACTTTATGTCGGTGATACAACGCTCGACCAGTTCGATGCTTATGCCGACAAATGTGCCGACGCCGGATTCAATGTTGCATATGAAAAAGGAGATAAATACTATCGTGCAGACAACAAGGACGGCTATCATCTCTCTTTGGAATACTTAGGCTTCAACATCATGAGTATTAATGTAAGCAAAAATGAAAGCAAAGACAGCAATACTGCCACTGCAAAAGATAAGGGAACAGATAATAACAGCTCAAGCAGTTCTTCGTCATCCAAAGCGGTAAGCGCAGAAGAAAAACCGGCTTCATCTGCTGCTGATAAAAATACAACCGGCAGCAACGAAATCCGACCGGATATCAAAGAAGCGATTGACAGCTATGAAGCCTTTATCGATGAATACTGCGAGTTCATGGCAAACTATGATTCATCTAATGTGCAACAGATAACAAAGTACACATCACTGGTTGCGAAAGAATTGGAAATGACCCAAAAATTCAACGCACTCGAAAACAACGATTTAAACGATGCTGAGGAAAACTACTATATAGAAGTTCAATTACGCTGTAGCCGGAAATTGAATGACGCTTCAAAGAATATTAATTAAACTATGCAACTAATCGACACAACATGCGCGCACTGCGGCGCTCAACTTACTATAGACAAAGAGAACAACCGAGCGTTTTGCAAATACTGTGGATCCGAATTTATTATTGAGCAGCAGAATCAATCCATCGATGATGACAACGCCGAAAGAATAGGATATCAGTTTGAGAAAGGCAGACAGCGTGCCCAAAATGAAAATATGTATCAGCATAATGCTAATGTCAATTTGCCTCCACCTCCCCCTCGAAAACGACATATATTCTGGTGGGTAATGGGATGGATTTTTATATTTCCCATCCCGGCAACAATACTGGTCGCACGCAACAAAAACATAAAACCACAGATTAAAGCACTCATTATTATCGCTGTGTGGGTGGTATACTTTCTGATTGGTGTATTGTCAAGAAACAGTTGAAAAACTTACTTAGAAAACAAAAAGGTAATGGCGTTGACCATTACCTTTTTGTGTTATTACTGCGCGGTCGCGAATTTCTGTTTGAGTTGATCGATCTTGGTCTGCTCTACGTCACAGACATTGTACCAGCCCTTGTTCTGCATTTTGGAATAGATCTCGTCCTGCATGGACAGGGAATCATCCAGCGCGGAGTTGAACGCGCCGAGCACGTTCTTTGTCGCGGATTCGACCGCGCCGTGCAGGTACAGATCGCAGCAGCCCTTTTCGAGCAGCAGCAGGTTTTGCATCAGGTTCTTGTCATCCATCATGATTCCTCCTTACAGCAGTGAATAGAAGCGGTTGAAAATCTGGGAGTGGCGGGTGGTCAGATTCTCTACGCATGTTTTGAGCTCAGGGTCAGTAAGGCTCTGTGCGGTTTCCTTACACTTCTGCTGAAAATACTGCTCGTGTCCGAGGGCATCCTCGATATAGAGCAACTCTTTGTCGGTCATATCATTACCTCCGTTTGATTTGGTAATGATAGTATGTGCAGGATGAAGAAGATTATTCCTGTTTGCTGAAAAAATCGGCGGCACAACAAAATGCTGTGCCGCTTCGGTTGAGATTGCCATGTCGCCGACGC
>DNIP01000143.1:0-182 GCA_003499325.1 Oscillospiraceae bacterium | reverse complement strand
AGAATTAAAAGTGAATTTCTCACCGTCGTGATCGCAGGTGATCGGCTTGGTGCTGTCAAAATCGGGCTCGAGCATCCGCTCACTGAGCTTATCCTCGATGTTGGTGACGATCGCACGGCGCAGGGGACGCGCACCGTAGGTATCGTCAAAGCCCTCGTCCGCGATCTTCTCGACCGCCTTAT
>DNIP01000046.1 GCA_003499325.1 Oscillospiraceae bacterium | reverse complement strand
GTTTAATGGATACTTAGTATAAGATTAAGACAAGATCCGTTGGCTGTGCCTCAGGATGACCGAAAATAGGTTGCTGATGAAGGAAAGGCTATAGGAGAACTATAGCCTTTCTGACAGACCGATTACCGAGCTTGCGGGAGAGGCGTTGCTCGGCAGAGCATCCTCCCCTGCAAATCGGTATCGGTCAAATGATTATGCCTTATCGTTATCGTCAAATACGTCGCCGCACTCGGGGCAGAACTTGGGCGGATGATGCGGATCCTCGGGCTCCCAGCCGCACTTGTCGCACTTGTACAGCGGTGCGCCCTCGGGCTTCTTTGCACCGCAGTTGGAGCAGAACTTGCCCTTGTTGACCGCGCCGCAGGAGCAGGTCCAGCCGTTATCCTCGGGCTTCTTGGTGCCGCACTCGGTGCAGAACTTGCCTGCCGCCTGCTTGCCGCAGGAGGGACAAGTCCAACCGCCCTGAGCCGGAGCCGCGGGAGCGGGTTGAGTCGCCTGCTGCTGTTGCTGCTGCTGACCCATCTGGAACAGGCTTGCGGCATTGGCGCCGCCTGCGCCCTGTGCCATGCCCATGCCCATGAACGCGCCCACTGCGCCGCTCTGGTTGTTGGCGGCGTCCTGCATCGCCTGTGCCTGGGCGCCGACCAGGTGAGCCGCCGCCATGTTGGGATCGCGCAGCGCCGCGTTGCGCTGGAGCTCTCTGATCATCTTCTGATCTTCCTCGGGGATATCGACGTTCTGGAACGCGAGGGATACAAGCTTCAAGCCGCGCAGCTTGCCCCATTTTTCGTCGAGGATCTCGTTGAGGGCTTTGAGCAGATCCTCCTCATGGTTGGGGATCTGGTTGGGACGGATCTCGAGGTCGGACAGCTTGCCGAAGCCGGGGCGCAGAGAGCCGATGAACTCGGTCTTGAGCATACGGTCGAGCTCCGCGCGCTCATAGTCGCCGCCCGCGAAGTTACCGCAGACCTTGGTATAGAAAATGATCGGGTTGTCGATGATGTAGCTGTAGTAGCCGTTGCAGCGCACGGAGGTGTCGATGTCAAGACCGATCTTGCTGTCAACTACACGGAAGGGGATGGGCTGAGCGGTGCCGAAGGGATTCTCCATCAGCTCGAGGGTGTTGAAGTAGTACACGCGCTGATCCTTGGGCGGTTCACCGCCGTAGGTAAAGCGCTTGCCCATTTCCATAAAGGTGCGCTTGAGCGATTCGCCGAACTTGCCGGTGAAGATGGAGGGCTCGGTCGCGGAATTGTAGGTATACTGTCCGGGTACGGCGCAGATCTCGGCTACAACACCCTGATCGGTGATGACGGCGCACTGACCGTCGGCGACGACCAGGCCGGAGCCGTCCGAGATGACGTTGTCGCTGCCCTTGGTGTTCGAAGAGCGAGCGGAGGTCTTTTTCTGTCCTTTGCGCGCGAGCACCGTCTTGGGCATCGCGTCACATACGAAGAATTCTTTCCACTGGTCTGCCAATACTCCGCCTGCGGAGCCTAAAGCAGCTTTAATAAGTCCCATAATGATTTCCTCCGGATGGTAGTATTTGTAGATGACGGATCACAGGATCGATCCGCAGTATATCATACACATTCATTATACAATAAAAAGGGGGAGGATTGCAAGTGCTCTGGCGCAAAGAACCCCCGATCCGCTATCGTGATATCTCACAAAAAATCCAAGGTGTTTTTAGGCAAAGGCGACAAACGACAACTTTCATCAACAGCTGTAAACCGTCACCGAAGTCCTCAGCCGCCATTGTGAATACTGACAAATCGAGCCCGACTGAGAAAGTCGTCTTTATAGGGAGTTCCAAACATCGGATGCAAGGTTGACTTAGGCTGTTTTTACCAATATAATAGGTTTTGTAAACCGTCATCCGACGAAAACAAAACAGAAACGAGGTTATACTATGGCTTTTTGCAGATACTGCGGTCAGCAGCTCCCCGAAAACGCGAACGCCTGTCCCTACTGCGGCAAGTTTGTCAAGGAGCAGAACGCTCAGCAGGCAGTTCCCCAGCAGGATACTCAGCAGGCAGCTCCCCAACAGGAGGTTCAGCAGACACCCCCTCAGGACGCACAGCAGATTCCCCCTCAGCAAAGCTACCAGAACTATCAGCCGAATCCCCAACAGGGCTATCAGAATTATCAGCAGACTCCTCCCCGGCAGGGCTATCAGCAACCCTATCAGCAAGGGTATCAGCAGGGCTATCAGCAAGCGCCCGAACAGGGCTATGGCGCCCCTGCGCAGGCATATATCACACCGGATATGGACGTAATGAAGAACAAGGGAATCGCGTGGTTCTCTTATCTGGGTCTGTTGTTCCTGATCCCCCTGTTTGCCAGAAAGGATTCCGAATATACCCGCTTCCACGTCAAGCAGGGTGTAACGCTGTGTGCGGTTGAGCTGGCGTTCAGTATCGTCCGCGCAATCTTTATGGCGATCATCGACGCGATCTTTCCGGGTCAAATCAGCTATGCCTACGGCTATTACAGACCCACGGTCTATGTTCACAGCGAGGTTTACAGGGTGTTCTCCGTTTTGTTCGGATTAGCCGGTATCTTCTTCTTTGTGCTGATGATCATCGGTATCGTCAACGCGGCGACCGGCAAGAGAAAGGAACTGCCCCTGATCGGCAAGATCCCGTGGGTCGCAAACCTGCTCGATAAGACCGTTTATAAGCAGTAAAAACGATATGACAAGACTGCCCTTGTGACAGTCTTGTTTTTTCATCCGACAGTTGTTGTACAGTTGCAGGAAAGGAGCATATCATGGCGTCTACGAAAGAATATCTGAACTATGTATTAGAACAGCTCGGCGATGTGCGGGATGTTTCCCATCGCGCGATGATGGGGGAGTATATCCTCTATGTGCAGGGCAAGGTGTTCGGCGGTATCTATGACAACCGCTTGTTGATCAAGCCGACAAAATCGGCGAGAGAACTGCTGCCCGACGCGCCCATGGAGCTGCCGTATGAGGGCTCCAAGACAATGCTGTTGCTCGTCGAAGAGCTCGATGACAGAGCGCTGTTGACGCAGGTGGTGACCGCCATGGCGGAGGAGCTGCCTATGCCGAAGAAAAGGAAAAAATGAACGGTTCAGCCAATGTCATTCAGTTAAGGAAGGCTCCTTTTGGTAAAAGGTACCCCCGTTGGGGGAATGTCCGCAAAGCGGACAAGGGGGGAGCCGCTTCCGGCGAGGAGCCCCCGTTGGGGGAATGTCCGCAAAGATAGCTCAAAAAAAGAACCGGGCAGCCCGAGAGGGTTGCCCGGTTCCGTGCTCATCCGGGCAACTTCATTTCCGTTGCTGTCGCAGATGAGATAATCAGAGCCGAGTTCTTTTCTGTTTTATCTGTTTGCGTATAATTATCTTTCGTTCTTCATTGGTACTGAGATCAATTCAGTTTTTGTGTATTCCGCTAAGTATTCAGCAAGCCCTAGGATATCTACAGACTCATCATAACAGAAATCGAGCTTGTATAAAACACCTTGTCGTATGACGCACAGAACCTTATGTTTGCTGCCTTTTCAAATACGCATAGATGTTATTGTCAAACTCGGACAGCGTTTTAACGATATATTCCTGCGGGTGTGCAAGATCGGTCATGATCCAATCGGCAATCACGGCAAAACAGCCGTTCACATGATAACGAATGGCACAGGTTAAAACGCTTTCGGGATAATCGGGACCAAACTGTTCCGATAAAAACAAGCCCTCATAGCCGATAAACAATTTGAGCAAGTTTTGATAAAGACTGCTTGTGTTGTGAGGGCTGAATATCATTTTAAAATAAACGGAATGTTCCGATATATAGTTTAAGATATCATGATAAAACGTCGCGGGCGATTTTTCACCGTGCTGCGTCAACAGGACGCCTACTTCGCTTAAAATTATTTTCGTCAGCTGCTCGTAAGCATCATATATATCCATAAAATGCTTGTAGAAGGTGACGCGGTGAATATCTGCCTTGTCCGAGATATTCTGAACGGTAATATGGCGAAGCTCTTTTTCGCTCATCAGCTCCGCAAGCGCCGTAAAGATAGCGTGTTTCGTTTTCATCGTCCTGCGGTCGGGTTTTTTACCAGTCAATCGATCCACTCTCCCTTCTGTAATCGATCAGATTATAGCACCAACGGCTGCAATTATCAAGTTGGCTACATTTTATTCATTTCCGTAAATTAGGCTACGCCTGCCTGCAAATATGTAAATTAGGCTACAAATCGCGATTTGATTGCATATTGTTTGCTGTGAAAAAAACACTATACTATAAGTATAATAATCTTAGGGGGTGTGAATGATGAAAAAGAATGGTATCAAAACAAGAATGATCGCTATAGTCTTATCCGTAATCACAGTAGTATCGGTAGGCTCAGTTGCAATTACACCGGCTTCAGCCGCCGTAGCAACAGGGGCTTCTGTCTCCGGGAATCCGGTTGGAAATATGGCAAAGACCGCCTTCGGGTTCGTCGGCAAAACATTACTTAACGCAACAGGCACGAAGCTGGCAAATATGGCTATCGGTCCCGTCTTTAACCTTATTTTCGGTTTGGACGACGGTCCCTCAAATCAGGATGTTATTGATGACGTCAATAAGCAGGCGGATGAAATTAAGGCTAAGGTCAACGAGGTTCTCGCCGAGGTTCAGACCCTTTCGGAAAAAGCAAATCAGTATCACAGCGAAGAGATGCGTCAGCTTCAGATGATTGATTCTAACATCAGCACTATGGAATTCAGAAAGCAAACCGACAAAGTTGCCGAGGATTACGCTAATGTTCTTAAGCGTATCTCTCAGCATACGGATAATTTCACCTGCGATGGCATGGGTAAGCTCAACAACACCACGTACAAGGCTTACAAGGAGATCATCAACGATCCCGTTTGCAGCATAAGCAATCTGCAGGCTGATTTTGACGCGATGCTCAGCTTCCTTAAGGGCGAGCGCAGCGCCAGCAATCACGAAAATGGCTATAAGCAGCTCACATCCTACCTGCTTGACAGGGTTATTGCCGCCGACAAAAACGAGCACAGCTATACAAATACACCCGATTACCACAAGGTTATCAAGGGCATCAATACGGAGATAACCTCTATGGAGGAGCACGTTATCCTTGACTTTTTTGCAATCAATGCACTTAACAATATGGCAAAAAAAGTAAAGGAATATGAAATCGACAATAATATCATCACAGTAAACGCAGATGAAGCGCCTTATACAAAGTATGAGAATACAGCTTCCGAAATGCTCCAAAGCCTCAGCGCGATTGACGGTATTTTTACAAAGGTTCTCGAGGATAACAATAACAAGATTCTCGACGTTGCTCCCTACACGCTTAAAACCACAAATCTTAATCAATACACCGCAGAAAAGGGCTGCAGAAGCTTTATCGACGCTTGGTCGCAGGGTATCGATTCGAGGTGTGATTTTACAATCAACTCCAACGGAAGATTTATCACTGTAAAGGCTGACGCGAAAAAAGGCTACAAGCTCGATGATAACGTAAAGGGCATTAATGCAAGCGGTGGTTTTGAGATCCCCGAGCGTAGAAAGGTAGAATTGTATCTCGGCACAGATACCACGAACGGAAGCACATTTGACTCCACTGCTAAGTCCGACCTCAACACCTTCTCGGTCTCAAGCAACTCAGATTTTACACTGACCTATACTTTCGTAAGAGGAGGCTGTCACGCGATTTATGTCCCGGGCAACGCTGAAAACGCAAAAGTATACTATAACCGCGGCACCATATTCGGCACAACAGGTTCTGCGATTTGTATCAGCTCCGGCGCAAAAAACACCAATATAACGATCATCGGTGATTATAATTATGACTGCGCTGACGGATTTGAAGATAAGGGCAGCCATACAACAGAAGGATATATCATCTTCTTTAAAATCGATCCTCCAAGCGACGAACCCGACTGGCACACCTGATCGTCCGACAGAAAAGCATAATAATTGAAGCTATTGACTTCAATGTGTTGGGGCTGCCGCAAGACAGCCCCTTTTTGTATCCTATTCGGTTTTGCGTGGTTTCGTTAGGGTGACAGCCATTCTTTATGACGCTTTCGGGAAGGCGTATTTGAGGTAATCGGGGAATACGGCACGCCAGTACATCTCGTTGTGCACGCCGTTGTCATAGAGCTTGATGATGACCTTATCCGCGGGATAGTTGCACGCCTTGAGGTTGTTGGGCATGGTCTTGGTGCCGACGCACAGCGCCTGCTCGAGCTGATCGGCGGAGCTGTTGCCGCAGTAGAGGTAGATCAGCGGCGCGTTTTTGGAGAAATCCTTTTTGTTCAGATACTCCACCCAGGTGTCGTCGGTGTACAGCAAAAACGCCGGTGAGAGCGCGCCGACGGAAGCGAATTTGTCGGGGTGCTCCATCGCGATATAAAAGCTCTCGATACCGCCCGAGGAGCTGCCCGCGATATGGGTGTGCTCGCGGTCGGTATAGACGTTATAATGCTCATTGATATAGGGCATGACGGTGCCGACGACAAAGTCGGAGAAGTACTTGCCCTTGCCGCCCTCATAGCTCTCCTGCGTGATTTTGCCGATGTCGGGGGTCAGCTCTTCATCGCGCCATGTGGCGCCGTTCTCTATGCCGACGATGACGCACTTCTGTCCGCCGTTCGCCATCATATTCGCCACACTTTCGGCAACGCCCCAGCTGCCCGTCGAGGTCGCCTTGCGGTCAAAGAGATTCTGACCGTCTGTCATGTAGATGACGGCGTATTTGTCGGCGGAGGAGGGGTCATAATCCTCGGGCTTCCAAATCAGCACATCCTTTTTGCGATCCTCGTAATCGAACGCGACGCGGTCATATTGCGGCTCATAAACCGTTGTGCCGGGGTATGCCTTGCCCGAGCTGAGATCCCATTCCTTGACATAGTCGTTATAGGCGAGCTCGATCGATTCGGTGCCGTCGGCATTAAGGGTCACGCGGTCGAATTTTGCGGGATCGGCATTACCGGTGAACGGTGCCGTGTCGCCGGAGGACTCCTTCTTTTTCAGCTTGACCTCAAGCGTCTCGCCGCTGTCGGTATTTTTGAAGGCGGCGGTGATCTCCTTTCGGCTTGCGTTATCTACCGCGGTGAACAGCGGCGCGTTATCGCCGGTTCCGCCGCAGGCAGCGAGCGTAAGAGAAACCAGTGCGGTGCAAAGTAAAATATAGAATAGCTTTTTCATAGCGATCTCCTTTTATTCATTTTTCGGGGTGTGATCGGACAGCTCGTTCGTTTTCACCGAGTACGGATTTTTATTTTCGATCTGATCGGTTTTGTTCCACGGCAAGTCCTGCTCCTTGACGGAATAGGGATTTTTATTCTGCACCTTCGGCGCGGGCGGCACGGAGCCTGCCCATGCGCCCAGCCCCCATAACACCAGCATCCACACGATCATGTACAGCAGGAACGCCCCGAAGTAGACGAGGCAGTACCACCACTTGATGTACTGCGGGATGATGAAGTGCAGGACAAGCAGGATCCACCCCGGGATGGTGAGGCGGAAGTTGAGCATGATATTGAACATCAGGATCAAAAAGAACGATCCCGAACGAGAGGTTTTTCGCATAGTTTACTCCTGTTGATTAGTGATCAGTTTTTTGGAGGGTAAAAAGTCCGTCGGACACTTTACCGATCAACCTTTTTCAGGTGGAAGTCGTAGCCGTCGCAGAGGGTGAATTCGTCATAAATACCCTCGGTGAGGTAGACGCTATGATCATCGGTGAGGATGATGAAGTCAAAGTCCCGATGCGCCCGATAATATGCCGTCGCCTTGTCGAGCCCCATCACAAACAGCGCGGTGGACAGCGCGTCGGCGGCGGTGCCGTCATCACAGACGATGGTGACGGAGAGGATCCCGTTTTCCACGGGCTTGGCGGTGGTCGGATCGAGGATGTGGATATAGCGCTTGCCGTCCCGCTCAAAATAGCGTTCGTAGCCGCCCGAGGTCGCGACAGTGCCGCTCTCACGGCTCAGATAGCCGAAGTAGCCCGCGGGATTGTCGGGATCGGCAACGCCGACCGAAAAGCGGCTGCCGTCGGGCTTTTTGCCATAGAGGCGTATGGTACCGCCCAGGTTGAGCACCGCGGCTGTTGCATGACCCTCTTTGAGGATCGTCTCGCACTGATCGGCGGCATAGCCCTTGGCGACCGCGCCGAGGTCGAGCATGGCGCCGTCGGGCAGGGTATAGGTGTTGTTGTCCGATCTGA
>DNIP01000029.1 GCA_003499325.1 Oscillospiraceae bacterium | reverse complement strand
AAGAAGCCGAAGACCGCGACCCCGCAGCCTACCGTTGCGGTGACCGAGGTACAGCAGAACGCTCCTGCCGCAGAGGCGACTGTGCTCCCGACCGAGGCATAATAAATCGATAACCCGGCATGAAGAAAAAAACCGTCATCATCATCACGTGCATTTGTATTGCCGTCATCCTTTTGAGCACGGCGGTCATCCTGTATGTGGTGATGAATCAAAAAAAGCCGCAGCCCGTCGCGACAAAGGATGAAGCGGCGCCCACCGCGGTCACGATCACCGAAGCGCCGAAAGGAGCCGACGCGAGCGAAAGCGGCATATCGTTCGCCGATTCCGCAACGAGTGCGGTGATCGACGCAGCATCTCCGCAACCCGCGACGCAGGCTCCCGCTGAGCTGACCGCTCCCGGGAAGATGACCGAGCTCCTCGCGCAGGGCGGCTCCTCATTGCAGCAGCTCAGCGAGATCGGCTGCCGTCAACTTGTGACGGTGTCATCCTCGGGCAGCTCCGCCGAGATCTCGTATTTCAGCTTTGCGGACAATACATGGATAGCCGACGACGCGCTGACCTGCAACGGCTTTGTCGGAAGGAACGGCGTGACCTCGGATATGCACGAGGGCGGCTATGCTTCACCCTTCGGTTTGTACCACATCGGCGACGCGTTCTATATCAACGATCAGCCCTCCACGGGGCTCAACTCGTTCCAAATCACGAGCGACACCTACTGGGTCGACGATCCCGATTCGTCCCATTACAATCAGCGTATGGAGGGCACCGCAGAGAGGGATTGGAATTCTGCTGAGCACATGATCGATATCGACGGGTACCGATACGGCTTTGTCATCGACTACAACACCGCCGCGGAATACGCCAAGGGCTCGGCGATCTTCTTTCATATCTCTTACGTTCCTTCAGCGGGTTGTGTCGGCACGGACGAGTCAAGCGTACTCGCCTATCTCTCCAAGCTCGACGCTTCCGCCAATCCGTATATCCTGATCGTATAAAACAGTGAGGATAATCTATGAGTGAGGAAAAAACAGTCTACTACAGCCCGGTCGCGGTTCGCCCCGCGACGCTGCTGATCATCGATAAGAGGAATATCCCTTACCTTGTATCCCTCGACCGGGATATGACGCTGGGCAGAGAATACCCCGGCGCGGATACCAACATCCGCGTTCAATCGCTGATCACCGGCAGACGGCACGGCGAGTTCATCCACGATGACTCGGATGACAGCTTCTATTATATCGACAACAACAGTACCAACGGTACCTATATCAACGGCGTCAAGCTGCCGCCCTATAACGCGCGCGGCTCCAAGGCGTACAAGCTCTGGGACGGCGACATCATCCGCATCGACCGCAAAACGCTCAACAACCCCCACCCCGAGTCCGTATTGATTTTATTCTCGCGCAGCTTTGATCCGAACGAGCAGTGGCAGAGCTTCCGCATCCCTCATATGACGCGCGTATCGATCGGCCGCGGCGAGAACAGCATGATCCGATTGCAGGATATCATGGCCTCGCGCGATCATGCCTATCTGTATCGTGATGAGTGCGGCACCTTCCTGTATGACTGCAACAGCCAGAACGGCTTGTCCGTCAACGGACAGCAGGTCGAGGGCGGCGTGCAGATCTTCAACCGCGACGTCATCCGTATCGCCAACACCATGCTGATCGTGATCGGCGACAAGATCTATTACAACAACCCCGGCGAAAAGGTCGGCGCGCTGTCGGTGCATATCCGCAGCAAGACCGTCAACTTCGGCAGAAAGACCCTGCTCAAGGACGTCCGCTTCCAGGCGGATACCCGTGATTTCATATTGATCTTAGGTGGCTCGGGCGCGGGCAAGACCACCCTTGTCAACGCGATCCTCGGCGACGGCAAGGCGGACGGCGAGGTCATCCTTGACGGCCTCGATCTGTACAAGAACTTCAAGACGATGAAATCCCAGATCGGTCTGGTACCCCAGTTCATCAATCTCAGGCTGAATGATAAGGTGCGCCAGACGCTGATGGATATTGCGGATATCAAGCTCGACCGAAAGTATTACAGCAAAGAGGATAAGATCCACCGCGTGGACGAGGTGCTCAACCGCGTTGGCGTCAAGAGCTTGGAAAATCACCTGATCCGCCAGCTCTCGGGCGGACAGAAGAAGAAGGTATCCGTCGCGGCACAGCTGGTCGGCTTCCAAAAGGTCTTTATCTGTGACGAGCCCGACTCGGGTCTCGACGCCGCGTCACGCGTCCAGCAGATGGAGATCCTCAAGGAGATCGCGGACAACGGCAAGATCGTCATGGTCATCTCTCACGAGCCCGACGACGCCGTGAACTCCGCGACCAACGAGATCCTGTTCACCAAGGTGCTCGTGCTCGCCAAATCCTCGATGGATAACGCGGGTCATCTGGCATTCTTCGGCTCGCCCTATGACGCGCTGGATTATTTCGGCGTCACCCGTTTGCAGGATATCATGAAAGAGATCAATCCCGATTTTGAAGGCGGTAAGGGAAAGGCCGACTTCTATATCAACAAATATCTGGAACAGAAAGGGGGCTCATTTTGAACAGTGTCGGATTCGGAAAGCAAACCTCCGTATATTTTAAAAAGATCACCCGTATCGCGTTGCGGGAAAAAGCGTGGAAATTCGTCGTCTTCGCCGCGATCATCGCTGTTATCGTAGCGGCGGTTGTCAGCGAGGATATGTTTGATAACTTCGAATCCACCAAATCCGGCTTCTTCACCCTTGCTTCGGCGTGCATCTGGCTGGGTATCTTCAACTCGATCCAGAGCATCTGCAAGGAGCACGATATCATCCGCTCCGAATACCGTCAGGGCATGAAGCTGTCTTCCTACATCTGCGCGAATATCCTGTGGCAGGCGGTGTTGTGTCTGGTGCAGTCGCTCCTCATCTACGGCGTATGTATCGCGTTCGGCTTCTTCAAGAACAGCCCCGCCGACGGCGCGATGATGCCCGCGATGATCGAGTATTATATCACCCTGTTTCTCTTGACCTTCGGCTCCTCCGTCATGGGCATCATGGTGTCGTCCATCTCGGGAAACCCGACCACCGCGATGACGATCATGCCCTTTGTGCTGATCCTGCAGCTGATCATGAGCGGCGTGCTGTTCGAGCTCAGCGGCTTCAGTGAGACGGTGGCGAACATCACGTTCAGCAAGTGGGGTATGTCCGCTTTCGGCAGTACAGGCGATATGAACGGTCTGGAGCACGCAATGGCGAAGAAGCTCCCCGACATGGCGCAGATGATCGCGGAGCAATATCCTGTTGACGAGGTGTATCATCACGAGTCCGGCACCCTGATCACCGCGTGGCTGTGGTGCCTCGGCATTACCGTGGTCAGCGCCGTCGTCAGCGTGATCAGCCTGAAGATAAAGAACAGAGATTCCTAAGTGAGGTTGCCGATGAAAATGAATGAAAACACATCCCCCGAGAGCGTGACACAGGAGCTCTTTGATGAAGCGAATACCGCCCCCAAGCGCTATGACGTCTATCTCTCCACCGATCCCGGCAAGGTGCGTTCGGGCAACGAGGATAACTACGCGGTGAATACGGTCTATCGCCGTTTAAAGGAGCCTCAAAAGAACCTCGGGGGCACCTCTCTGAAAGAACCGCTGGTCTGTGCGGTGTTCGACGGCATGGGCGGTGAGTCCAACGGCGAGCTCGCCTCCAAGCTCAGCGCCGAGGTCGCGTCACTCGTATACTATGAGCTGGTCAAAAAGAGCGAGGTGAACATCGACGAGATCGTGACCCGATTTGTTGAGAAGAGCAACAGCGCGGTCATCGAAATGCTCGCCGCCAATCACTCCAAGCGCGGCGGCAGTACCTTTGTGATGACCGTGTTCTACGGCGGCGTTGTCTATTCCTATTCACTGGGCGATTCGCGCATCTATCTGTACCGTGAGGGTAATCTGTACCGGATCTCCAACGACCAGACCCTCGCGATGAAGAAGGTGCGCGCCAACATCCTCACCGAGGAGGAGGCGCTCACCAGCCCCGACCGCCACAAGCTCACCTCGTTTTTGGGCTTTGATGTTGACGGCGAGGGCTTGCTCCCCCAGATCTACCAGCCGTTTGTGCTCAACCCGGGCGACAAGCTCCTGCTGTGCAGCGACGGGCTCTATGATATGTGCCCCGATCGGCAGATCGCCGAGCTGCTCGGCAACAAACCCGACGAAGCGTGCCTTGAGCTGGTCGATACGGCGCTCGAGCAGGGCGGCGAGGATAATATCACCTGTATCCTGATTGCCTGCTCCGAACAATAAATGATACAACAAATCCCCATGCTGATCTCAGCATGGGGATTTCATACTAAGTATCCATTAAACGCTTTAACAAATTT
>DNIP01000069.1:16635-17415 GCA_003499325.1 Oscillospiraceae bacterium | reverse complement strand
GGGAGATCCCTCCTATACCATCGCCGTGATCGGCGACGGCTCGCTGACGGGCGGCATGGCCTATGAGGGGCTCAACAACGCCGGTCAGCACAAAAAGAATTTGATCGTGATACTCAACGATAACCGTATGTCCATCAGCCGCAACGTCGGCGCGATGGCGCGGTATCTTTCCTCGATACGGCTGCAGCCGTGGTATCGGCGCTTAAAGCGCGGTACCGAGCGCGCGCTGTCAAAGATCCCGGTTTTAGGCAAACCGATCGGCAGTGTGCTCAAGCGCTCCAAGTCCAAGGTCAAGCACGTGATGTACCGCCACACCATCTTCGATAAGCTGGGGCTGTCCTACTACGGCCCCGTCGACGGTCACAACATGGAGGAACTGACGAATGCGCTGAACACGGTCAAGCAGTCCAAGGATCCCGCCCTGCTCCATGTGGTGACCAAAAAGGGCAAGGGCTATAAATATGCGGAGGATGATTCTGCGTCCTACCACGGCGTCGGCTCCTTTAACATCGACACCGGTGAGCCGATCAGCTCCGACAAGAATTTCTCCGCCGTATTCGGCGAGAAGCTATGCGAGCTCGCTCAGGTAGATGAACGCGTCTGTGCGGTGACAGCGGCAATGCGTACGGGTACGGGCTTGGTGGATTTTTCTAAGCAATACCGTGACCGTTTCTTTGATGTCGGCATCGCCGAGGAGCACGCGGTCACCTTTGCGGCCGGTCTGGCAGTCAACGGATTGCTGCCTGTGTTCGCGGTGTATTCGACCTTCTTACAGCGCAG
>DNIP01000069.1:1324-16428 GCA_003499325.1 Oscillospiraceae bacterium | reverse complement strand
CTGGGGAGTGCGCTGACAGCGGCGCTGTTCGACTGCGAGGGTCTGGCGGCAGTGCGATATCCGCGCGGCAGCGAGGGCACAAGGCCCGAGGGCTATACCATTGAAAACCTGAATTACGATATCGTCGGCGACAAGGACGCCGACACCCTGCTGATCACCTACGGCAGACTGTTCAACGAGGCGATTGAAGCCCGTCGGATACTGCAAAAGCAGGGCAAAAAGCTCTGTATTCTCAAGCTCTGCCGCATCAAGCCGATCGATACGGAAGCGGTGCGTTTTGCCGCGAAGTATCCTCGTATCCGCTTCTTTGAAGAGGGCATGGCGAGCGGCGGTACGGCTCAGCTGTTCCGCACGATGCTCAGTGAGCTTAGCTACAGTGGTGAGTATCAGATAACCGCTGTTGACGATCGCTTTGTACCGCACGCCTCCGTGAGCAGCACGCTGAAAAGCCTCGGCTTTGACGCTCAGTCGATGGCGCGAGCCGTACAGCAAACTGAAGAGGTGAACGGATGAAGAAGCGGCTGGATGTTCTGTTAGTGGAAAAAGGCTTTTTTGAAAGCCGCGAAAAGGCGAAAGCGGTCATCATGTCGGGCTGCGTCTATGTCAATAACCAAAAGGCGGATAAGGCGGGCTCCAATTATGACGAGAACGCCGCCGTTGAGGTGCGCGACAACCGTATGCGCTATGTTTCGCGCGGCGGCTATAAGCTCGAGAAGGCGATGGAGGTCTTTCCGATCTCGCTCGACGGCAGGGTGACGATGGATATCGGCGCCTCGACAGGGGGCTTCACCGATTGCATGCTCCAAAACGGCGCCAAAAAGGTCTATGCCGTTGATGTCGGCTACGGACAGCTGGCGTGGAAGCTGCGCAACGATGAACGCGTCGTCAACCTCGAGCGCACCAATATGCGCTATGTCACCGCGGAGCAGGTTCCCGAGCCTGTGGACTTCTTCTCCGTTGACGTCGCCTTTATCTCGCTCGAGCTGATCCTGCCCGCGGCACGCGGCGTATGCGCCGATGACGCGCAGGCGGTTTGCCTGATCAAGCCGCAGTTCGAGGCAGGACGTGAGAACGTCGGCAAAAACGGCGTGGTGCGTGATCAAAGAGTGCACCAAAGCGTCGTGCAGGGGATCATTGACTTCTGCCTGCAAAACGGCTTTTCCGTCTGCGGACTGGACTATTCACCCATCAAGGGTCCGCAGGGGAATATCGAGTACCTGCTATATATCAAGCGCAGCGATTCGCCCGAGAATCTTCTCACAACGACTGCTGCCGAGGTAGTCGCGGCGTCGCATGAGGCGCTCGATCAATAAACAGCGGCGTTGGTCAAGGCGTGATATGCTGAACGGATCATGCCGATTGATGACACCAAAACACCGGGGGGAACCTATGAAATTATCCCTGATAGTCAACAAAGATAAGGCGCTCGCCATGGTCGCGGCACAACGCGTCGTCAAGGAGCTCGCACCATATGGCGTGGAATTCCTGTCCTGCGAGGATTGTCCCGTAGCGGGGACGACGGTGATGCCCTCCGCCGAGGAGATCATCCGCGCCTGTGATATCGCGGTGACGGTCGGCGGCGACGGCACCATCATCCACAACGCCAAATGCGCCGCTTTATATGACAAGCCTCTGTTGGGCATCAATCTCGGCAGGGTCGGCTTTGTCGCCAACATTGAGCCCGACGAGATGGAGGAGCTCAAAAAGCTCGTGACCGGCGAGTACCGCATCCAGAAGCGGATGCTGCTCGAGATCACCGTGAACAAGGACGGCGAACAGCGCCGCCTGACCGCGGTGAATGAAGCGGTCATCCATCGCGACACGCTCGCGAATATGGTCGATATCTCGGTGGCGCTCGACGGCGAGAGAATCATCTCTTATCGTGCCGACGGCATGATGTTTTCCACTCCCACGGGCTCGACGGCGTATTCGTTCTCTGCCGGCGGTCCCGTCATCGAGCCGGATATGAACTGTATCCTGCTCACACCCATCTGCCCGCACGCGCTGACGTCGCGGCAGGTGGTCTTTACCGAGGACGCTGTGCTCTCGGCGCGCGTCCATCCCGAGTCCACCCTCAAATGCTATATGACGGTGGACGGCCAGAATCACATCCCTATCTCCTCTGACGATATGATTACGGTGAGAAAATCACCGAAAGCGTTACGGCTGATTATTCTGAAAGAGAAGAATTTTTATACGCTTCTCAACGAAAAACTAAAGGAGTTCTAATGGAAATGAAGCTAACAAGACACAACAAGATTTTGGAGCTGATCAACAAGTATCCGATCACCACGCAGGAGGAATTGATTGATTATCTGCGCAAGGAGGGCTACGATGTGACGCAGTCCACCGTGTCCCGCGATATCAAGCAGCTTCGCCTGACCAAGACGCTGTTGCCCGACGGCAAGTACCGTTATCAGGCGTCTCCCAGCTCCGAAAAGGGCGCGAAGAATAATTTCAGAACCATTTTCTCGTCCTCTGTCATTTCGGTGGAAAACGCGGTGAACATCATTGTGATCAAGACCTTCAGCGGTATGGCGCAGGCAGCCTGTGCCGCGCTGGATATGATGTCTTTTGAAACGGTGCTCGGCACACTCGCAGGTGAGGATACCATCCTCGTTGTCTGCAAGGACGCCGATCAAGCCGTCGCCTGCAGCGAAGAATTAAAAACCTTTCTTTCATAAACCAGTCAATTCATCCACAGCGGTGTGATCACATACCGCTCGGATATCACATAGAAGGAACAACATATGCTGACTAACCTTTATATTGAGAATATAGCGGTTATTGAAAAAAGTAATATTAATTTTACACACGGTCTGAATGTGCTGACAGGTGAGACGGGCGCGGGTAAAAGTATCGTGATCGACGCGATCAACGCCGTGCTCGGTAAGCGTTCATCCCGCGGGATGATCCGCACGGGCGCCGACGCCGCTTATGTCAGCGCCACCTTTGAGGAGCTCTCCGAGCTGGTACATAAAAAGCTCGCCGCCATGGGTTATTCCGCCGAGGACGGCTCGCTGATCCTCTCGCGCGAGCTGTCGGCGTCGGGCAAGAATACCTGCCGTATCAACTCCCGACCCGCGACGGTCGCCGCGCTGAAGGAGCTGGGCGAGTACCTGATCAACATCCACGGTCAGAACGACAACCTCGAGCTGATGAATCCCGCCTTGCACATCGTCTATATTGACGCGCTCGCGGATATCGGCGAGCGGCTTGCCGCTTATCGCGGGCTTTATCGTGAGCTAAGGGCAGTGGAGGAGGAGCTCAACTCCGCCGACACTGACGAGAGCGAGCGCCTCAGACGCATGGATCTGCTGTCCTTCCAGATCACGGAGCTCGAGGACGCGGACATCACCGTCGGCGAGTATGACGCGCTCAGTGAGGAACGTAACGCCCTGCAAAACCGCGAGAAGATCGCCAAGGAGCTGATGCGCGCGCGTATCGCGCTGGACGGCGACGACGAGGTAGACGGCGCGCTCCGCATGACGGATGACGCTGCGACAAGCGTGATGAACGCTTCACGGTATCTGAGCACCTTAGAGGGCGCCGCCGATCGGCTGTCCTCCGCGCTGTACGAGCTGCAGGAGATCTCCCGCGAGCTGGAGGGCGCGATGGACGATATCGACGCCGATCCGCACCGCTTGGAAGAGATCGAGGAACGGCTCGACCTCTTGTATCGCCTGCGCCATAAGTACGGCGACAGTGAAGAAGAGCTGCTTGCCTATCTCGATCATGCTAAAAAAGAATTCAACGCCCTGAGCGATTACGCGTTCAACCGTGAACAGCTTGAAAAGCGCAGGGATGAACTATATAACAGCGCATATAATTCCGCAAAAGAAATATCTGACATCCGCAAAAAGGTCTGCGAGACCTTCCGTGAGAGTGTGGAGCGCGAGATGGCGTTCCTGCTGATGCCCAATGTCCGTCTGGAGATCCAACAGGAAGAGGTCGAGATGAACACCCGCGGCATTGACAAGATCGAGTTTTTGATCTCCGTCAACCCCGGTGAGGAGCCCAAGCCTGTCAGCAAGATCGCCTCGGGCGGTGAGCTGTCGCGCATGATGCTCGCGATCAAGACAGTGCTCTCCCGCGCGGATTTTGTGCAAACGTTGATCTTTGACGAGATCGACACCGGTATCTCCGGCTCTGCCGCCGATCGGGTGGGCAAGAAGCTCCATCAGCTTTCCGCCGACAGCCAGGTACTGTGCGTGACCCACCAGGCGCAGATCGCCGCCTTTGCCGACAACCACCTGTTCATCAGCAAGAGCGTGCATGATGAGCGCACCTTTACGCAGGTCGATTCTCTGGATGAGGACGGCAGGATCAGGGAGCTCGCGCGGATCGTCGGCGGCGAACAGATCACCGACAGCGCGCTCAATCACGCAAAACAACTGTTGAATACCGCAAGAGAGTAAAGCAAGCTTTGGTATGTATCGTCATTGCGAGCCCTTTAGGGCGTGGCAATCCCACAAAGAGGGAATATCCTTTTCTCTTACATCAAACTGTATTTTCGACATGGAGCTTCCTACGTCGGGCGGTGCCCTCCTCGGAATGACATGAAATAATAAGGTAAATAACAATGAAAAAATGGGTGACCCGAAAATTGAATAAGGACAATGCGGTCGCCATCTCTCAACGCTATGATCTGCCCATGCTGATCGCCATGCTGCTCGATATCCGCGGCATTACGGATGAGGATGAGATCATCGACTTTCTGTCGAACGAGACCCTCACCGCGTCGCCCTTTGAGATCAAGGATATGGACAAGGCTGTTGAGCGGATCCAAAGGGCGATCGAGGACGGCGAGCGCATCTGCGTGTACGGCGACTTTGACGCCGACGGCGTCACCTCGACCGCGCTGTTATACTCCTATCTTTCCGATATCGGCGCGGACGCCATGTATTATATCCCCTCGCGTGAGTCCGAGGGCTATGGTATGCACCGCGAGTCGATCGACCGCTTGTATGAGCGCGGCGTCAAGCTGATCATCACGGTCGATAACGGCATTGCCGCTGTTGACGAGGTGGCATATGCCAAAACGCTCGGGATCGATACCGTCATCACCGACCATCACGCAATCCCCGAGACCCTGCCCGACGCGGTCGCGGTGGTCGATCTGCACCGTCCCGATTGCAATAGTTCTTTTAAAGAATTATCTGGCGTCGGCGTCGCCTTTAAGCTGGTACAGGCGATCGAGGGCGAGTATGCCGATGTGGATGGATTGCTGGAGAACTACTCCGACCTTGCCGCGATCGGCACCGTGGGCGATATCGTCGCCCTGCGCGGCGAGAACCGCGTACTGGTCAAAAACGGTCTGCGTCATATCAACAACGGCGACCGTTTAGGAATCAGCGCGCTGGCGGAGGACGCGGGACTGAGCGGAAAGAGTATCTCCGCGGGTAATTTGAGCTTTACGCTGGTGCCGCGCATCAACGCGGGCGGACGGCTCGGACTGTCCAAAAAATCCGTCACCATGCTTTTGACGGATGACGAAGAATACGCGGCGGATATTGCCGCGGAGCTGAGCTCCGACAACACGGAGCGGCAACAGATCGAGCGCGATATTCTCGGCGAGATCGACGGCATGATCCGACAGAATCCCTCTCTGGTGAACAACCCCATCATTGTGGTCTACGGCGAGGGCTGGCACAAGGGTGTGATCGGCATCGTCGCCTCGCGTATCAAAGAGGTGTACGCCAAGCCCGCCGTGGTGATCTCGATGGAGGGCGACATGTGCCGCGCCTCCGGCAGATCGGTCAGCGGCTTCTCGCTGATCGATGCGGTGTTCTCCTGCTCCGATATCCTTACCCAATGCGGCGGCCATCCGATGGCGGTCGGCTTTGGGATCAAACGCCGTCAAATCGAAAGCTTCATTCAGCGGATCAACCGCTATACCCTGACCCATCCCGTCCCGCAGCCGGTGCTGGAGCTCGATTGCAAGCTCAATCCCGCACAGCTGAATGTGGAGCTGGTACGGGGGCTGAGCCTGCTCGAGCCGTACGGCGCGGGCAATCCCACGCCGCTGTTCGGGCTGTACAACATGACCCTGCGCGATATCCGCGAGATCGGCGGCGGCAAGCATCTGCGACTGACCCTGTCACGCGGCGAGAGCACGGTCTATGCCCTGCGCTTTTCCACGACCCTCGCGGAATTTCCGTATTCAGCGGGCGATGTGGTCGATCTGGCGGTTACGCTGGATATTAATACATATAATAACAATGAGAATCTGTCGATCTTCATCCGTGATATGCGATTCGCGGATAGGGAGGAGGACGAGACGCTCCGCTCCAAGGAGTGCTTTGAGCGCTTCTGCCGCGGCGAGATCATTTCGGCTGACGAGGCAAGCTCGCTCCTGCCCGATCGATCGGAATTCGCCGTCGTCTATCGATTCCTCAGGGCGAACGGCGGCTATCGTTATTCGTTCGACAGCCTGCTGCATCGGATCAACGCCGATATCGGCTACGGAAAGCTGCGTGTCATACTGGAATGTATGAATGAGCTGCGGCTGATCGAGATTGACGAGGGCATGTATGACTTTACCGTCAGGCTGTGCGAGGTCGGCGCAAAGGTCGATCTGGACACATCCGTTATTATCACAAAACTCAGGGAGGTGAGCTCGGATGAATGAGGTAGTCCATTATCAGGATTTTGACGAACTGCTGTCGCTGCTCGACAAAAGCAACGTCAGGTATAACAAGAAGAAGATCAAAAAGGCGTATGAGTTCGCGAACCTCGCCCACGGCGATCAGCGCCGTGTGTCAGGCGTGCCGTACATCCTGCACCCCACCTCCGTCGCCTGTATTCTTGCCGAGATGGGCATGGATACCGATTCGATCGTAGCGGGCTTACTGCACGATACCGTCGAGGATACCGACGTCACCCTCACGCAGATCGGCGACGCGTTCGGCGAGGACGTCATGAACCTCGTTGACGGTCTGACCAAGATCAGCAAGATCAAGTTCACCGACCGTGAGGAACGTCAGGCGGAGAATGTCCGCAAGATGCTGATCGCGATGAGCAACGATATCCGCGTGATCATCGTCAAGCTCGCCGACCGTCTGCATAATATGCGCACCATCGAGTGCGTCAAGGATCAGAAGCGCCGTGACAAGGCGCTCGAGTGCATGGAGGTCTATGCGCCGATCGCTCACCGACTCGGTATGAAGGCGATCAAGGATGAGCTCGAGGATCTCTCCATGCGCTATCTCGATCCCGTCGCTTATCACGAGATCGAAACGCAGCTGCAATTGACCGAGAATGAGCGCAACGCCTTTATCGAGGAGATCAAGCGGCAGATCCTCGATAAGATCGGCTTCTCGATCTCGCACGTTACCATCGAGGGGCGCGTCAAGTCGGTCGTGTCCATCTATCGCAAAACCTATATGCAGGGGCGTGACGTTGACCAGATCTTCGATGTGTTTGCGGTACGCGTGATCGTCAACACCATCGGCGACTGCTACAACGTCCTCGGCCTGGTGCACGATATCTTCACCCCCTTGCCCAATCGCTTTAAGGACTATATCTCGACCCCCAAGGCGAATATGTATCAGAGCCTTCACACCACGGTGTTCGGGCAGAACGGCATTCCCTTCGAGGTGCAGATCCGTACCTACGAGATGCACCACACCGCTGAATACGGTATCGCGGCGCACTGGAAGTATAAGCTCAAGCTGCGCGGCGGCAAGCAGGAGAATCTTGCCGAAAACCTTGCGTGGATCCGCAAGATGATCGAGGTACAGAACGATGCCGAGGACGCCGAGGATATCGTCAAAACCATCAAATACGATCTCTCCACCAACGAGGTCTATGTCTTTACCCCCAAGGGCGATATCATCAATCTGCCTGCGGGCGCTACGGTCATCGATATGGCGTATGCGATCCATTCGGGCGTCGGCAACCGCATGGTCGGCGCCAAGGTCAACGGACGGATCGTGCCGATCGACTATAAGGTGCAGAACGGCGATATCGTCGAGATCCTGACCCAGAAGGAGGGTACGGGTCCCAAGCGTGATTGGCTCAAGATCGTTAAGACCAATTCCGCGCGTACCAAGATCCGCCAGTGGTTCAAGAAGGAGCGCCGTGAGGAGAACATCACCGAGGGTAAGGCGATGTTCGAGCACGAGTGCAAGAAGGCGGGCATGCAGTTCGCCGACGAGGATCTTGTGGAGTGCATGCAGCCGATCATCCAGCGCCATCACTGCAACTCGATCGACGATTTCTACGCGTCCATCGGCTACGGCGGTATTCAGCTCTGGAAGATCATGCCGCGCGTCAAGGAGATCTATACCAAACAATACAAGAAATCCGACGAGCCCGTCAAGCCCATCACCGAGGAACGCAGCTCCAAGCGCAGGAAGCACGTCGGCTCGGGCGTTACCGTCGAGGGACTCGACGACTGCCTGATCAAGTTCTCGCGCTGCTGTAATCCGCTGCCGGGCGACGAGATCATCGGCTATATCACCCGCGGCTTTGGTGTGAGCATCCACAAGCGCAGCTGCACCAATGTGCCCGACGATACCACTCAGTGCGAAGAGCCCGAGCGCTGGGTCAGCGCCCACTGGGACGATGAGATCCACGAGAGCTTCCAGAGCACCTTGGAAATCGTCTGCAACGACCGCACCGGCTTCCTCGCCGACGTTACGCGCGAGCTGTCTAATATGCGGATCTTTATCCATATGCTCAATTCGCGCGAGCTCAAGGACAATCAGGCGATGGTGACCGTCACGATCGAGATCAACAACATGGATCACCTGCGTGCGGTCATGGCGC
Source organism: Oscillospiraceae bacterium (assembly GCA_003499325.1). Classification (GTDB taxonomy): domain Bacteria; phylum Bacillota; class Clostridia; order Oscillospirales; family Acutalibacteraceae; genus Ruminococcoides. Next base: position 7,656 of record DNIP01000069.1, on the reverse strand, counting down.
ATTTGGCGCAGATCAACGGCATCGTTTCCATTACGAGAATATAAACAGGCTCCCTTTGGTAAAGGGAGCTCCCTCCGTAGGAGGGTGAGGGATTGCACAAAAGGAGCGAAGCGACCAACCGAATTGAATGGGATACTCGCTGCCGCTCAGCAATGAAACAATCCCTCCGAGCTCGCTTTACCAAAAATGAGACTACAGAAAGGGCTGTTAACCATGAAAGCAGTGATCCAGCGTGTCACGCGCGCGAGCGTTACCGTTGAGGGGGAGAGGGTCTCCGCCATTGAGAACGGCTTGCTGATCCTGCTCGGCGTTGCTCAGGGCGATACCGAGCGCGACGCAGAGGTGCTCGCCGACAAGATCGCGAACCTGCGCATTTTCAGCGACAGCGACGACAAGATGAATCTCAGCCTGCTGACCACGAACGGCGCGGCGCTGGTGGTGTCGCAGTTCACCCTGTGCGCGAACTGCTCCCACGGCAGACGACCCGATTTCTTCGGCGCGGCAAAGCCCGATACGGCAAACGAACTATATGAATGTTTCTGTAAAAGAATAAAGATGGCGGGCGTTACAGACGTACAAAAGGGCGTTTTCGGCGCGGATATGAAGGTCGAATTGCTCAACGACGGGCCCGTCACCATTATCATCGACAGCGGGGAGCTGAAAAAATGATGAATATCACTTGTTTTGTGGTCGGTATGATCGGCACAAATGTTTATCTGATCGAGGATGAAGCGACAGGAAAGCTGGCGGTGATCGATCCCGCCGACCATTGTGATGAACTGATCAAGCAGATCGACGATAAGGGCGGCAAGCTCGACTATATCCTGCTGACCCACGGTCATTATGACCACATCATGGGCGCGGCGGAGCTGTGCGAAAAGTACCACCCTACTGTGTGCGCGTCACGTATGGAGTTGTCCGTCATCAAAGAACCGAGCTATAATCTCTCAAAGCCTCACGGACTTACGATCGCGCCCTTTACGGTCGACCGAGCGCTGGAGGACGGCGATACCGTCAAACTGGGCGAGACAGAGCTGCGCTTTATGCTGACCCCCGGTCATACGATGGGCAGCGGCTGTTATATCGCCGATGACTGCATTTTCTCGGGCGACACCCTCTTCTGCACGAGTGTGGGGCGTACCGATTTCCCGACCTCGTCCATGAGCGACATGATGCAGTCCGTTGAACGTCTCAAAAATCTGGACGGCAATTACAACGTCTATCCCGGGCACGATATGTTCACGACCCTCGACAGAGAAAGAAAGTACAATCCCTTTATGCAATAACAGTAATCAGTGATCAGTGATCAGTGGTCAGTTGATTACTATCAAACGGGTGCGGGTGTCCCGCCCGCCACTATTCGCTATTCACTATTCACTATTCACTAATCTATGAATCTTTATATCGACAACCACAAATTCCATTATGAAATGGAAAACCTATGCCGCGCCTTCCTCTTTACCGAGGAGGTCGCGGTGTTGCACGAATATACGGCATTATCTGCGCCCTATGTGCTGACCTCGGTGCATGACGAGGTGCGCGTCGAGCTGTACACCGACACATTCCGCAAGGCGTTGTCAGCTCCCCTGAGCGACGATGACGAGCTGACCATGGGACAGCTGCTCTATCGGCTGCTCAGTCAGGCGTATGACCGCGAGCTGCCGTGGGGCATCCTCACCGGTGTGCGCCCGATCAAGCTCTTTTCCCGACTTTGCGACAGGAATGGGGAAGAGCAAGCGCGCCGCTACTTTCGCGATACGCTCTATGTCAGCGGCGAGAAGATCGCATTGGCGCAGCAGGTACGAAAGAATCAGCAGGTCATCCTGTCACGCTCCGACCGCCGATCATTCTCACTGTATGTGAGCATTCCGTTCTGCCCGACGCGGTGCAACTACTGCTCCTTCGTCAGTCAGACGGTCGAAAAGGCGAAGAAGCTGATCGGCAAATATCTGCCCCTCTTGTTGTCCGAGATCCGTTATACGGCGGAGCTGGTGAGGGAGCTGGGCTTGCGGTGTGAATCCGTCTACATCGGTGGCGGCACGCCTACGACCCTGAGCGCCGAAGAGCTCGATCTGCTGCTCAACGAGATCGAGACGGACTTTGATCTATCCGATTGCGCCGAGTTCACGGTGGAGGCGGGTCGCCCCGATACCGTGACCCGAGAAAAGCTGCTCACCTTGAAGAAGCACCCCGTCACCCGTATCTCGATCAACCCCCAGACCTTCAACGACAGCGTGCTGGAGCGCATCGGGCGCCGACACACGGCGCAGCAGACGATCGACGCATTCCGTCTGGCGCGTGAGCTGGGCTTTGACAACATCAACATGGATCTGATCGCGGGGCTGACCTCCGATACGCCCGAGAGCTTTGCGCATACGCTCGATATCGTGCAAAATTTAGATCCCGAGAGCGTCACGGTACATACCCTCGCCGTCAAGCGATCCGCCCGACTGAATTCATCGGACGCAGTCAAGGAGCAGGAGTATACCGCGCGGATGCTCGCTGACGCGGCAAAACGCCTGACCGAGGGCGGTTGGGAGCCGTATTACCTCTACCGCCAGAGCAAGATGCTGAGTAACCTCGAGAACACAGGCTGGGCAAAGCCCGGCTGTTTCAGCCCCTACAACGTCTACATTATGGAGGAGACGCATTCGATCCTCGCCTGCGGCGCGGGCGCGGTCAGCAAGCTCCGCGACGTCGATTCCGACTATATCGAGCGCATATTTAACTTCAAATATCCGTATGAATATATCAGCCGTTTTGACGAGATGATACAGCGCAAAGCGCGAGTACGCTCATTTTATGGTGAATACAACAAATCATAGATAAAACGGTTGAATTCTCCCATCCACTGTGATAAAATACCTCTTTGATAAGTCAGGCTCCCAAAAGGAGCGAATGACGCGCTTCTCCCCGAGGAGAAGTAAAAAACGGAGCGATGTTATGAACAACGACAGTTTCAGTAAGAATACGTCAAAAACCTTTTTAAAGGGCGCGATGATCATGACTGTCAGCATGGTCATTGTTAAGCTGCTGGGTATGTTTTATAAGGTTTTTCTGACGCGTATGTACGGCACCTTCGGCGAGAACCTCTCCGGTATCGGCGCCGGCATCCTCGGCAACGCCTACGAGGTCTATAACCCTCTGTTTGCGCTCGCGACGGCGGGATTCCCGATCGCGGTCTCCCGACTGATCGCGGAGAGTATCGCCCAGAAGCGTTATAAGGACGTCGCCGTTATCCACAAGACTTCCAAGAAATTCTTTATCATCATGGGCACGATCTGCTTCGGCCTGATGATCGCCATCAGCTTTATCTGGGTACAGGTCGTCAAACAGCCGCTCGCCATCTACTCTATGATGACGCTGGCTCCCTCCGTGTTCCTCGGCTGTATGGTTTCTGTCTATCGCGGCTACTATGAGGGTCAGCGCAATATGTTCCCGACCGCCGTCAGCGAGGTGCTCGAGGCGATCGGAAAGGTGTTCATCGGTCTCGCCCTCGGTTATTTGACGATGAAGATGGGGATGAAGGAATTTGCGGAGAGCCATACGATCTTCGGCAAGATATTCCCGTCCGAGCACGTCGCGATGGAGACCCTTCTGGGTTACTCCGTTGCCGCTGCGATCGCCGGTATCACCATCGGTTCTCTTATCGCGTTCATCTTCCTGCGTATCTATTATGCCAAGCGCGCGTTCAGCGTGCCGGATGACCTTTACCGCGATTCCGTCGATGCGCGTACCCAGAACGAGACCTTCAAGCTTCTGCTGAAGACCGCTATCCCGATCGGTCTCTCCGCGCTGATTATGAACGTTTCCGGATCGATCGATACCGTCGTCGTCCAGAATGTTCTGTTCAATACCTCTCAGACAAATGCTGCCGGACTGGTCGCCCAGTTCCCGAACCATACGAAGGAAATGTGGTCAATGATCCCTGCGCATCCCACCCCCGACAACGGTGTGACCATCCATACCTACCTTTCCGGCTGCTTCAATATGGCGCTGACGCTCATGCAGCTGGTTACCACGATCACTCAGGCGTTCGGCACCTCCGCGCTGCCTAACGTGACCGCAGCCTACACCTCGGGGGATAAGAAGGAGCTCAAACGCAGTATTGAGACGGTACTGAAAATGACGATGCTGTTCACCCTGCCGATGGGCTTTGCGCTGTTTGCGCTGCCGTATCCGATCATCTCCCTGCTGTACGGCGCGAGAACGGAGACGGAGATCGCCGCTTCCGTTCTGCGCGTGATGGGCTTCTCCTGCATTGTGGTCGCTGTGTCCACCCCGATCTGCAGCATGCTGCAGGGTATCGGTAAGGTAAAACTCCCACTGATCCTTTGCACGATCGCCATGGGTATCAAGATCGTGACGAACTATCTGTTCGTCAATATTGTTGAAATGAACATCACCGGAGCGGCTGTCGGTTCGCTGGTCGCGTTCTCTTTCGTCTGCATTGTGGGTATGTATCTCTTGATCCGCCATTCCAAGGTCATGCCGAACTTCTTCAGCACGATCTTAAAACCGCTGATCTCCGCAGCGCTCTGTGCCGGTGCCGCGTTCGGCGTCTATACGTTGGTGCATCGCTTCGCAGGCAACCTGATTTCCCTGATCGCGGCGATCATCGTGGCGGTCATTGTTTACGTCGTTGTACTGATGCTGATTAAGACCTTTGACAAAGAAGAAATCTATATGCTGCCAAAAGGCAACAATCTTGTAACAATTCTTGAAAAACTGCACTTATTAAGGTAATATATGGTATGAAGCGGGTTTTTGCCGCTTTTTGGAGAGAGTATGGATTTTCAGTACAAAGAAGCATATGATATTTCTGACCTGATCCACATCATGCGGATCCTGCGCGCTCCCGACGGTTGCCCCTGGGACAGGGTGCAGACGCACGAGAGCATCCGACAGAACTTCATCGAGGAAACCTATGAGGCGGTCGAGGCGATCGACAAGGGCGATTCACCCCTGCTCAAAGAGGAGCTCGGTGATGTGTTGATGCAGGTGATCTTCCATTCCTTGATGGAGGAGGAAGCGGGACGATTCGATTTCAACGACGTCTGCAATGATGTGTGTCAGAAGCTGATTATCCGCCATCCCCATGTTTTCGGTAACATCGAAGCCGATACCCCGGAAGAGGTGCTCAAAAATTGGGATGCCATCAAGATGCAGACCAAGTCGCAGAAGAGTACAGCCGATTCCGTAGACGACGTAGCGCGATCCCTTCCGGCGCTCATGCGCGCCCAGAAGGTGCAGAAGCGCTCTGCAAAGTCGGGTATGGACTTCCGTTCTGCCGAAGAAGCCGCCCAAAAGGTGCCCGAGGAACAGCGTGAGCTGTTCGCGGCGATCGACAGCGGCGACAAGGCGAGGATCGAAGAAGAGCTGGGCGATCTCTTGTTCTCGGTTGTCAACATCGCGCGGTTTGCGGGTGTGGACGCGGAGCAGGCGCTCTATCGCTCGACCGACAAATTCGCCAAGCGTTTTCGCGCGGTGGAGGCGCTCGCACAGGAGCGCGGCATCGACATGAAAAACGCCCCCGATTCGTTAATCGATTCCCTCTGGGAAGAAATTAAATAAATAGCAAGCGGACTATCCGCAAAAAAATTATTGGAGGAAACTAAAATGAAAAAGTCTGAACTCATCGCAGTTGTAGCTGAGAAAGCTGCTATTTCCAAGAAGGACGCTGAGGCTGCTGTAGCCGCTACCTTCGACACCATCGTTGAGACCATCGCTGCCGGTGACAAGATCCAGATCGTTGGCTTCGGTACCTTCGAGAGAAGAGAGAGAAATGCTCGTACAGGCGTTGATCCCAGAACTAACGCTAAGATCGAGATCCCTGCTTCCAAGGTTCCCGCATTCAAGGCCGGCAAGGCTTTCAAGGACGCTGTAAACAAATAATTTGATACAGATAAGACGAGCTGACAGGTAACTGTCAGCTCTTTCCTTTTGTTAGTAGTATATGGCAGACGCTTTCGCGTCTGTTTTTGGAATTAGCATAGAGAATGAGAACACACATACTCCAAGGCACAGGCACCATGATCGGGAATCGTGCTGTAATAGATATAGCGTATTAAGATGATATTACGGTTTTGCTTCATACTACTGATGCTTGATAGCCTTTTCAGCAGCAAATCACTCTTCACTAAAAAACGGCCGTCCTTTCGGACGACCGTTTTTTGATACGTTTATTTCAGCGCTTTCTCGATCTCTGCGTTAATGTCCGCCTGCTTGTCGCTGATGACCAGCCAGACAAAGCTGCCCTTCTCCTTGACGGAGCACGCCTCGATCATACTGACCTGCTCGGCGTTGTAGCTCTTTGCGTCGCTGAGCTGAGA
>DNIP01000069.1:0-1153 GCA_003499325.1 Oscillospiraceae bacterium | reverse complement strand
TGCTTGACGTCCTCCTTGGGCGTGCGGTAGTAGCGGTTCAGGTTGTCGGCGTCCTCAACAGCCGTCAAGCCTGTCAGGCCGTAGGTATCGTTGATCTTCTTCATCAGCTCATTGAGATCGACATTCTTCGTGCCGCCGCAGGCGGTGAGCGTCGCCAGCACCAGTACAGCGGCAACGACGATCGTAAGGATTCTTTTCATGTTCGTTCCTTCTTTCGTTTTGTTTGTGCTATTATACCGCATTTGGATCCAAAAATCAACGGACGTGTCAGGATTGTAATATAGGTTATGTCCGCTGTTACAGAAAATAATCGCTTTGTGTCGGTTGAGATTTCGATATGCGTGTGTTATACTGGATTCAGCTTACAGAAATCAGGTGATCTTATGAAAACCGATCTCGTCCGAATCGGCGAAATCGAAATGGAATACTTCTCCTTCGGCAGCGGCGAGAGGGCTTTTGTCATCCTGCCCGGCGTATCGACCCGCAGTCTGATGCTGTCCGCTATGGCGGTCGGCGCGGCGTATCGGGCGTTTGGGGAAGCATATACCGTCTACTGCTTTGACCGCCGCCGCAATATGCCCGACGGCTATACGGTGCGGCAGATGGCGGAGGACACCGCCGCTGTCATGCAGAAGCTCGGGATCGCCGACGCGGATCTCTTCGGCGCGTCTCAGGGCGGCATGATGGCAATGTGTATCGCGATCGACCATCCTGAGCTGGTGCGTAAGATGGTGCTCGGCTCCACCGCCGCAAAGGTGGACAACGTCGGAATGGCAAGCACCGATCGCTGGATCACACTCGCAAAGAGCGGCGATCTGACCGTATTGACCGCCGAGCTGATCGACTCGCTGTATTCCGAGAACACCATCGGCAAGTATAAGGAGATGCTCCTCCATATGAACGACGGTATGACGGAGGACGATATCAGGCGCTTTATCATCCAGACGCAGGCGCTCGACGGCTTCGATATCACAGGGGAGCTGTGCAAGATCCATTGTCCCGTTCTGGTGATCGGCTCCGAGGGCGACAAGGTGCTCTTGCCGTCGCAGTCGCGCTATATCGCCGAGGCGCTGGGCGCGGAGCTCTATATGTATAGCGATGAGTGGGGACACTGCGTCTTTGATGAAGCACCCGACTACAAACAGCGGATGCT
>DNIP01000059.1 GCA_003499325.1 Oscillospiraceae bacterium | reverse complement strand
AGATTGATCGCGTGGATCAGCTGTGCGGGAGCGCCGTCGCCCTGCACCAATACAGGCGCCAGCACCAGATCGACGCACGGAAAACGACGGCCGATGATATCCATGATATCCCGGATCGCCGCGCCTGTGGGCGACGTGATAATGCCGACGGTTTTCGGCATTGCGGGGATCGGCTTTTTGTGCTCCTCGGAAAACAAGCCTTCCGCACTGAGCTTCTTTTTTAACTGCTCAAACTGCATCGCCAGTACGCCGACGCCGTCGGGCTGCATATCCTCGACGCGGAGCTGATACTGTCCGCTCGGCTCATAGACGGTGACCTGAGCGCGCATGATGACCTTCATGCCGTCCTCGGGACGAAATCGCAGATTACGCACCGCCCACGAGAACATCACGGCGCGAATGACGCTGTTTTTGTCCTTGAGCGAAAAATACATATGTCCGCTTTTGGAATTGATATTGACGTTCGACAGCTCGCCCTCGATGAAGATCATTTGCAGTTCATCATCGGACGCAATCAGATTCGCGATACGCGCATTGAGCTGTGAAACAGAATAAACTTTCGGTGTTGGTGTTATCATAATCGATCCTTTACAGAAGCGAGTACCGCCGTACCCGCGGCATTATCGCTGGAAAATTCGGGCAGGGCGAATACACAGTCATGCAGTGATTGCAGTTCATCACGGATGATAGAATCCGACATCACGCCGCCGGCGTAGACAAATTCCAAGTCGCCGTACTTCTCGCAAATTCTTTGGCTCATGCCGACGATTGCCGAGGAAATAAATTCCATGGTGAACCGCGCGATATATGCGGGGCTCTTGCCCTCTTTCAAATATTTTTCCGCAATATTCTGACCGCCGCTCAGACAGCAATCCAGCTCCTTGAGCGTCGGTCTGGTTTTGATCTTTTCATCACATTGCAGCGCGAGCTGTTCGAGCTCCTTGCCGCACGGAAAATGCATTCCGAGCATCACACCGACGCGGTCGATCAGCTGACCTGCGTTGAGGTCGAGCGTTTTCGCTACGATCTGCGTAGTGACAAAGCCGTCCTCGCCGTTGACCAACAGCGCCTCGGTCGTACCGCCGCTGACATGGAACGCAATGTGCTTTTGGCGGAGCAGCTCCAAGCGATCCACGCTGTACAGTGCTGCCGCGATATGTCCCTGCTGGTGAGAGAAGCGATAGACGGGCACCTTCAATACGGAGGACAGGATGCTCGCCGCCGTCAATCCGACGGTAAAGCACGGCATATAGGAGCCCTTTTCGGTGCGCGGTGCATAGGATACGCCGATCGCCTTGATCCGATCGGAAAACTCGCCGAACGCTTCTTCAAAGAGCGCAGGCAGCTGCTGTACATGATGGAATACCGCGTCGCTCTGTCTGAGCCCGCATTCGCCATCCTTGACAGGCAGTAGCTTCCTTTTGGAGATCACCGCGCCGCTGTCGCTGTCATACAGGCAAACCGAGGTGGTGTAGTTGCTGGTATCGATACCGAGATACATACTCATAGCGTTTTTGCGATTGCGCCGAGTACGCCGTTGATGAACGCGGTATCATCCTCAACGGTATACTTCTTGGACAGCTCTACCGCCTCGTTGATCGATACCGAAACGGGAATATCCTCCAGATACAGCATCTCAAAAACCGCGACGCGCATGATCGCTAAAGACACCTTAGAAATGCGGTTGATCTTCCAGCCCGATTTCAGGTTGGAGGAAATCTTTTCATCGATCTCTTCCTGATGCTCCCTGATCCCTTTGACGCAGTCGATCGCGTAATCGCTCAAAAACTCATCGCGCGCGTCACCGGCGTTGTCGGCGAGCTCGTCGATCTCTGCATCAGAAAACAGTGATTCAAAGCACAACAGGAACGCCTGCTCGCGCTTTTTATAACGGGAAATATTGTTACGCTCTTTGCTCATAGCGTTGATTTCTTCACACATAATGACCCCTCGTTTCGGCTGATAATCATACGAGGTTATTATAGCATAATCATTCATCTTTGTAAATATAGGAACAACATGAAACTTCAATCATAAATTATAACAAAGAGGATAAAAAACATCCATCCTAAATGTGACAGATTCAACAATTTATTGACATAATTTTTATTGAATAGAACAGAAATTAAAAGGATATGGGGCTAAGTCTTAACTTTTGGTTGAAAATATACGCTTATGATGGTAAAATAATAAAGTACGTATCCCTGTATTTGAATGATGAAAAACAGTTATAAAGTGAGGTTTTTGTATTGGGTACTACCGCATTTTATTCCAACAAATCTGAAATCTACAATACTTACGACGGCAACGATTTAGGCTATACCTATACCCCCGAGAGCACCACCTTCAAGGTATGGGCTCCTTCGGCGGAGCAGGTATTATTAAAGCTCTATTCCACCGGTTCTTTTTATGAGGACGGCGCTCAGGTGCTGAGCATCAAGCAGATGCTGTATGACGCGGTGACCGGTATCTGGTCTGCGACGATCGACGGCGATCTGAATCATATCTACTACACCTATGTCATCAAGACCGAATCCGGCACGCATGAGACGCAGGACGTTTATTCCAAGGCGGTCGGCGTGAATTCTCAGCGTTCCGAGGTCGTCAATCTTTTGGAAACCAATCCCGAGGGATGGGAAAACGATCGGCATGTCCTGCCCGAAAAGCCGAATGACGCGATCATCTGGGAAATCCATGTGCGCGACTTTTCCTCCTCCGATACCTCGGGCGTTGACAAGGCGCACCGCGGCAAATTCCTCGCGTTCACCGAGAAAAACACCGTGATCCCCTTCACCTCTTATCCGACCTGTGTGAACTACTTAAAGCAACTGGGCATAACGCACGTTCAGCTCAACCCCGTATTCGACTTCGGCTCTGTCAATGAAGCGACCGGCGTGGAGTATAACTGGGGTTATGATCCCGTCAACTACAACGTTCCCGAGGGCTCCTACTCCACCGATCCGTATCACGGCGAGGTGCGTATCAGGGAATTCAAGGAAATGGTCAAGGCACTGCATGAAGAAGGCATCGGCGTGATCATGGACGTTGTTTATAACCATGTATTCTCCACCGCGCATTCTCCCTTTGAACAGACTGTGCCCGGCTACTACTTCCGTATGCAGGACGGCAAGTTCCTCAACTCCTCCGGCTGCGGCAACGTCACCGCCAGTGACAAGATCATGTTCCGCAAGTTCATGATCGACTCCCTGTGCTACTGGGCGAACGAATACCATATCGACGGCTTCCGTTTTGACCTCATGGCGTGCCACGATATCGAGACCATGAACCTGATCCGTGAGGCGCTCGATCAGATCGACAAGCGCATCCTCATGTACGGTGAGCCGTGGACTGCCAACGACGGCGAGAACGGAATCTCCGGCGAGGATTGCTCCAACAAGGCGAACGCCAAGAAGCTCTCGACCCGCATCGGTATGTTCAACGATGATATGCGCCACGGTATCAAGGGCGGCTCCGACGACGACAGCAAGGGCTTTATCCAAGGCTCCACCCACAGCGCGTATAATGTCATCGCGGGTATGATGGGTGCTTCCTCCGTGACCTTCGGCAACTGGGCGAACGAGCCTTCGCAATGCATTACCTATGCGTCCGCGCACGATAACCTGTCGTTGTGGGATAAGATCCTCAAATCCAACTGGTGTGATGATTTTGATACCACCGACAGCTTATATATCAGTCAGAATAAGCTCGCCGCGACCCTGATCCTCTCTTCCTTGGGTATCTCGTTCTGGATGGCTGGTGAAGAATTCGCGAGAACGAAGAAGGGCGACCACAACTCCTACAAATCTCCCGATTCCATCAACTCCATCAATTGGACGCGCACTCTGCGCTACAGTGAATTGGTAGAGTACTACAAAGGATTGATCAAGATCCGCAAGGCGTTCTCTCCCCTGCGTGACAATACCACGAAGGCGGTCAACGACGGCTATATCGTCTATAACGGTCAAAGCCTTTCCCTGACCTTGAAGAACGAAACCGAGGGCGAATGGAAGATGCTCAGCGTGATCATCAACAACTCCGACAAGCCCTGCGTACCGCAGATCAAGTCACAGTATGAACTGCCGCAGAACTGGTATGTCATCGCTAACGCGGATGAAGCCTCCGACAAGGCGCTGTATCGCTTTGAGCAGGATATGCTGATCCCGCCGCGCTCCGCACTGATCATCATTGACGCGGAGAGCTATGATAAGATCAATGGCACCGATTTCAATACAGCGAAAAGAAAATCGGATATCCCGACGTCGGATATCCACGAAGAAATCTTGAAAATGATGCAATAACAGTAAACGGACGGGTTCAGCCCCGTCCGTTATTTTTATACTAAACTCTGATTAATATATTTGAAGAGTTTATACTAAGTATCCATTAAACG
>DNIP01000014.1 GCA_003499325.1 Oscillospiraceae bacterium | reverse complement strand
CACGCTCCGACGAGGCATCCTTCGATAAAGTCGGGGTCATAAGCCTTGATGGGTGTGCTTCTCGGGTAATACCCCTGCTGGGATACAACGACCTGGATGTCCTCGGTTGTGACATTGTTCTCACGCATCAGAGAGGCGAGCGACTTCGGAACGCCGGTCAGATCATCGGTGTGCTCCGGCATCGGGGGCGCGGTAAAAGGCTGTTCGGTGTCGAGGATCGCGTCAACAGGCGCGGTGCTTGTTGTAGGTGCCGAAGGAGAGGCCGATGGGCTCTTAGCAGGGATAAAAGGCGCGATCACGCTGTAATCAAAGTCGCACTCCTCAGGCAATCCCCAGCGGTTCTTAGCGTCCCAACACGGATGGTGTGCGGTATACATGACGCGCTTACCACCCGAGGCTTTAAACTTTTTTCCCTGCTTGTCGACTTGCTCAACGTATGTTTTATAGTTGATGAACAAGACTGTATCAGCCCACTCCTTCAAGAGCGCTACGTTTGAACATTTCGGAGTATTAATCAGTTTAAGCGTCCAGCGGTTGTAAGCACCGTTTTCTTCCGGCTCTTCAAACTTCTGAATCATCGCATGAGCTGTGACGACGACATTGATACCGAAATCTATCAGATCATCTAAATGGTTTAACAGTTTACCGAAGGCTTCTTTACTGTATGTGTAACCGTTTCCGTAGCCGAAATCTTCAATTCCGCTTTTGTTGTTAATTGCGCATACATTTTTGATAAGAAGATCTTCTGCCCAATCTGCGGTATCGAGTACAAAGGTCGAGCAAACGTCGGGATGCGCTTTGACGAAATCAATACAGTTATCAATCATCTGAGCACTCGTCGGACGGTCAAATCTCCTTATATCAAGATTCTTGGTGCCGCCCTCAGTATCGCAGAAAAGAGGATTCGGGAACCGTGACGCAAAAGTGGTTTTTCCGATGCCCTCGGGTCCGTAGATCACGACCTTCTGTGCTGTAAGTATTTTGCCGGATGTAATATTCATCAGAATTTTCCTTTCTCCCATGTTTTGGGCGCCGCTTCAGGGTCTGCTGTTACGGGATCACCCGACGCGGCGGCGTATCCGTCGGTGATGATCAGGCTGCATTCGTCGCCGGTCGATACGCGCGTCGCGATGACCTGCAGCCCTTCTGCTTTCAGCCAATCATTGAATTCATTCAGTGTATCCAGATCCATCTGCTCGAGCTTGTCCATGAGGACAAAGCCGCAGTTGGGATTGAGCTTGCGGACGATCGCGGTGGCGACCTTGAGCTGCTCGGATCCGCTCATGTTATCCCACTTGTAGCCCTTATAGGTCAGCTCCTTGTCCTCGACGGATAAGCCATCAAGCGGAAGATTGGCGTTATCGAGGAGCGCCATGCGCTTATCACGCACTGCTGTAATCTTGCCGGTCAGCTCGTCATACTGATCGGAATACTGCTTTGCTTCATCTTCTGCCTTGCTCTTGTCGAGATTGGCGCGGATCTTTACGTTCAGCGCTTCGATATCGCGGATGTTGCGCTCGAGCTCCTCGGTGCTCTCGTCGATCAGCTCCTCCGCCGATTTGACCGAGGTGTTGTACCGCCGCTCCGCTTCCTCAAAAGCGAGTTGGGCTCTCTGCAACTCCTCACGCGCATTAGTGTACTCGCTCTCGATCTGCGCGCGCTGACGTCGGATGCGCTCATTCTCACCGTTACGGGCAAGGATCTCCTGCTGCTGTCTGATCAGCTCCGCGGCGGAGACGGGCTCGTCGGGCACCCCAGGCCATTCCTCCATCTCCTCGGCATACTTCTTCTTACGATCGGCGATCTGACCGATCGCGTGCCGCTCATTATAGAGCCGCTGCTCCTCGTCCTCAAGCTTGTACAGCTCGTCGCCGACGCCGATGATCTTTAACAGCGTGTCGGCCTTTTCTTTATTGTTGGCGTTCATGAACCGCGGAAGGTTCAGCGCAAGCTGATCGATGAAGCTGTCAAGCAACGCTTGACCGCCCTTATTGCCGCTCGGGTCGATGACCTTCAAATCGCTGTTCTTGCCCTTGCGCTCTACGATAATGCCGTTGCTGAGCTTGACGCAAAGGTGCGGAGGGATCGTCGATCCGTCGCGCTGCGGCTGAGACGGGGCGAATCTGCCGCCTCCGAGCGTCCACGCGATGGAATCCAACACCGAGGTTTTGCCCTGGCCGTTCTTCCCTCCGATGATCGTCAAGCCCGACTGCGACGGCTCATATGCAACCGCCTTGACGCGCTTGACATTTTCGATTTCAAATCCGTTGATTTTGATACTCATTGTTTCTCCTCCTTGACAAATATCTTTAGCGTTCTAATGAATCTTGATCTATTGACGGGACCATTTAGAGACCTATAGTATTTTCGATATACTGAATCGGTCTTCTCCAGTTTCTTCATCTCGTCTGTCCATTCTCTTCTTGGTAGTTGGGGAGGTGACGGTATTAATGTTTGAACCTTAGCAACAAACCAAATCAGTAGTGCCTCTACGGTAAGCCTTCCGTTGTATTCCTCGTGCATCCATGTAACACCGTCAAGCGATATTTCAAATCTTGAAACAGTGTTATTTAAATAGACACACCTCACATAAGGACGAAACAAACAACAAAACAACATCGTCGCTCCGAGTTCAGAAGCTGTATAGCTTTTTATATCCTCGTAGCATAAGCTGATATTATTTGTCAGTATATTGACAATGTCGATCGGCTCGGCTATAATGGATTTAGAGGATTTTACCTTTGCCGCTGTGGAGTGCCCGCTCCCGGCGGCTTTTTCTTTTTTACTCATGTGTTTCTCCCTTCTCATATTTTTCAGAATCGGATTCCTCCGGCAGATCGAAGAGCACCGATAGAAGATCCTTGAAATTGCGGCGGACGACGCCGAAGAGCAGCGCCAGGATCAGCGCCCCGCCGATCGCCGGCAGGATGTACTGTTGGAGCATCAATTCTCACCTCCCGTCATCTCCTTATAGCGGTCACTCTGCACGGATCCCGGGCGGATGTTGCTGCGGGCAGGCTTGTCCGCTTTGAGATCGAGATTCGTCTCGAGGGTATCAAGCCGTCCTTCGAACTTCTCGACCTGATTCAGCGCGTCGCTGAGACGACGCCACATGTGGTATTCGGCTCTCCCCTTTCTCAACTCGGCTTTGACGATCCACACGATGCTGACCGCCAGGATCACATAGCATAGGAAAGCGAACGCGATCCAATTGAAATACATCGCCGTATCACCGGCGAGTGCTGCCGCTACGCCGCTTAGGAAGGGCGCCAACAGCTTGGTCGGATTCGGGGTATACTCGTCTTCGGGCGCTACGTCACGCCGTTGTTTGTCGTTGTTCATTTTGACACTCCTTTTCAAGATATTCGGGGTGTGCCGTATAGAATCGGCTCATGGTCTCCCCTATGTTTTTGAGCATCTTCTGCTCATACTTCTGTTGATCTTCTTCTGAGACGAGCTTGGTGACGTTTCCCTCGCTGTCAATTAAAAGATAAGGGATCCGCTTGCCGCCGTCATCGATACAGACTCTTGCGCTCCACTTCTTGCTCTGTCCCATATAATCACCTCTTTTCATCATATGAAGTCATAGCTTGGTCTCTTTCCTCCGACGTTAAGTGAACGCGCCGCCCATCCTGCTTGCTGTATATGTATGAATGGCAAATACAATATCTTTTGAAAGGAGGGTCATTTTATCATGTTATGGTTTGGCGACCAACGCAATCGGCGGTCCCACTCCGCCGATGATGACGGACGACGCGCTCGCTTAACGCCGGAGTATTAGATTGTGGTTATTCGGTTGTTGTGATCTGATCGCTCTCGACCTCGATCTCT
>DNIP01000136.1 GCA_003499325.1 Oscillospiraceae bacterium | reverse complement strand
GTTTTAATGATACTTAGTATTAATTCGATTGTGCTTGCTCGGCTTTCTTCTTTTTCTTCTTGTTTGTCAGCTGAATGACGGCGAAGGTGAGCAAGCCGCCTGCGGCAAGACCGATCAATCCGCCCAAAATGAGCGAGCCGCCGGAGAACAGCGAGCCTGCCGCTGTTTTTGCCGTATCACGCTTAAAGAACACATAGGTGCCCTCGTTCGGGTCGTTGTAGGAGTAGCCGGATTTTTCATCGGTCAGGTTCTGCACCGCTTCGTCGCCAAACATATGGATGCCCGTAGAGTAGCCCTCGGGCGCGCCGCCCTTGCCGAGCTTGAGCTTTAAGGAATCGGCGAGGATCGGCAATCCGTTCACATACTTCACGCTGTAGAGCGCGAGCCACTGCTGGCCGACGTCGCCGTTGAGGTCGGCGCGGTCGAGCAGAATCTTGTGGTTCGTCTTTTCTACGTCGGAGTCGCCGTCCTTCCTGTTGCAGGTGACGGCCGAGTAATAGGCGGTCTGGTTCTTGATCATGACCTTTTCGCCCTTTTCGTTGGTGGCGGTGATGTCCGCTTCTTCAACGATGTATTTGGGGATGGGCACGAAATCCACCTTGTAAAATGCCTTCATCTCTTCGACGGTGGTGTAGATGGAAATGCCTGCCAATATTGCTGCTGCGACCGTAAAGCCGACTGAGAGGTATTTGCAGATGTTGGATTTAAAAAGAGCACTTTTTGCAGCATTATATCTGGGCTCTATAGATTTAATCCTACTCTCAGAATTAAGTTTACTATCATTGAGCATAGCTTCAATCCAGTCGCCTTGCGGTTTTTCAAGCTGAGCGTTTACTTTGACGATATTCTCTCTATGTACTGCTAAGTTCTTAGCGTCTATATTCATCTGTCTCATGTCTACACTCGACCTGAGTCCCTTCATCGCGCCTACTGAAGCTACTGCCGCGATTGCTGTAGCCGCTGTGCAGCTCCAAAGCACGATTCCTGTTTTGCTCAGCTCAAAGGTAGAGCTTGCTCGCTGTGCCGACGCCTTTTCACGCAGCGCCTTGTTGGTCAGCGCAACGCCGCCCTTTTCATAAAGCTCACGGTTGACGTCCTGAAAGATCGAAACCGGCTCCACATTACTCAAATCCGTAGTTTTATAGCCGTTCTCGTCCGTGAGCGCCATCATGATCATATCCTTGATGGAAAGGAAGTCAAGACCGGCGAGCTGTCCGCCCGAGAGCGCGTCTACGATCGGATAGAGCTCGCGGATCTTCTTCTCGCTGTTGAACTCGGTTACGTCCTTCTGGAAGAATTCGAGCAACGTGCCATTGCCGTATTTTGTCGCCTCAAGGTAGTCGTGAGCAGTGACATCCTCAGCCGCCGTGCTGAGCTGGACCAAGTTCGCCTGAGATTCATATGCGTTGACGACTACTTCTTCGACTTCTTTTTGGGACGGGTTATCGCTCAGCTTGACATCTTTTACTTCCGACTCAGCGACCTCATCTACCTGTTCGATCGCGTTATCATAGTTGAGCAGGATCTCGTTGAAGGCGCTCCACTTGTCGCGGATCTTCTTGGCGCTATCGTAATACCTCTTGTCCAGCTCCTGGTCGATCTCGGAGGGAGTAAAGCCGGGGTTCTCCTCCTTCACGCTCTTTGTCAGCGCGTCAAGATCGGTTTTGAGGAATCTGTCGAGCCATGTGTCGTCGGAGGAATCCGACGCCTTTGCCAGCTGCGTTTCCATCAGCTGAACCGACTGACCGTTGCCCTGCATGAGGAGGGTGAGGATGTCGCAGTGCTCCTTTTTCTCTTCCTCCGAGAGGGCGTTGTAGGCCTCGTCGCCCATCTCGTACTTGGTCTCGTTTACCAAGAGATCGCCCAGCGGCTTGCCGCCGGTATCGTCGTCGGTCAGCTTGTTGAGCATATTCCTGTAATATTCCGCGCGCTTGTAGTTAGCGGAATCCTGCGACTTTTTCAGGTTCTCACGATACTCGCTGAGCGTAGAGATAAAGCGGTTGACAAATGGCTTGATCTGCGTATCCATCTGCTTCTGCATCAGCTTCTCGTAATCCTCGTAGCTGTAGCCGCCTTGCATGTTCATGACCGCAAGGTCGGTGATCGCGTCACTCGCGTCGTCGGTGGTCTTGTAGCCGAGATAGACGATTTTCTGGTTGGGGCCTTCTTTGAGGGGGCTTTTGGCGCCCGCGCCCTCGTTGAGGTCGGCATAGTTGCCCTTGTCGTCGGCGAGGATGGTGTAGCCCTCCTCGAGAAGCTCCTTTGAGGCTTCCTCAGAGGTCTCGCCCATACCTACCTTGACCTCGCTGATATACTTCTTGACGCTGTCGGCGGCGGACGCCGCCACCTGCGCCGGCGAGAGCACGAGCATGGTCATGCACAGCAGCATCGAGGTGATGATCGTCAATAATTTCTTCATGATGTACCTCCGTTTTATATACTAAAACTATTTTACAATGCTATCATAACATAAGAAGGGGGACAATAGGGGGACAAATTTTTTCATTTTCAGAGTATTCTTTAAAAACTTTGTTTTACCGTAGCATATCAATAGTTTTCAAGATGATAAATATAGGTCTCCGCCCAGCTGTACTGATTGAGAAACTCGCCTCTGAACAGGCTTTTGGTTCCCTGCTTTCGATCCAGATAATCATAGTAATCGCATTGGATCAGAGCGGTGTTGACAGAATAGGCGTTGCGGCTGTGCTCGAGAACATCCTCAAGCCGATATTTGGAGAAATCCTTTTTGAGAGACTGGACAGCCTTCTTCAAGTGTTCAAAGCCCTGTTTTTCATTGCTTCCCTCAAAAAGATTGGCGCATATCTCGCCTCTGGTGGCAGAAGTCCCTTTCAGGCATATCAGATACGCGAACAGCTCCTTTCCCTTCTGGCGCGAAAACCTGAGCTTCTTACCGCCGATGAACACCTCAAAATTCCCGAAGCATTTTACGGTCAGCTTATCTGTGCTGTTTTGCGGCGCGTCAAGCGGGTTACGGAGGTTCTTGAGGGCTTCTCTGAGCTCGTCATCATCGACAGGCTTGAGCAAATAGGCGCTGACATAGAGCTGCAGAGCGTCCAGCGCGTACTCCCTGTATGCGGTGACCATGATGATATTGATATCGGGAGCAAGGCTCTTGATCGCCCGCGCAAGCTCCAGTCCGTTTTTGCCGGGCATATTGATATCCAAAAACGCAACGTCTATCTTATTCTGTTTCAACTGCTCTACGGCAGTATCGTAGTTCTGCGCAAAAAAGAATACGTTATCTTCTGACGGAGCCACTCTTTCTACGGAAAATTTCAGATCGTACCGCATGCTCATTTCGTCGTCTGCTATCAGGATATTCATACTCATTTTCTCCGATCATTTTATTCGGGAATCACGATGGTCGCCCGTGTGCCTTTTCCCGGCTCGCTTTCGATGATCAGCTCGCCCTTACACATGATCTCTACCCTGTTTTTGGTATTCACGATACCGACAGAGTTTTTGTTCTTGTTCTTCAGCTCGCTTGTATCAAAGCCCACGCCGTTATCCTCGACGGTCACGACGTATTTATCTCCGCTTTTTTTCGCGGATACCTTGACGAGTCCCTGTTCGATTTGACCGCTCTTGAAGCCGTGATGCACGGCGTTTTCCACTAATGTCTGGACGGAAAACGGCGGAACGTCAAAATCCGTTTCTTTGACGTCATATTCGATCTTGATCCTGTCGCCGAAGCGCTTTGACTGGATACGCAGATAGTTCTTTACGATATCGAGCTCAGCCTCAAGAGAAATGTTATCGTTATCCGTCAGATAGTCGGTGATACCCCTGAGGTAATTCGAGAACTCCGCAACGGTCTGAGCCGCTTCCTGCGGAGCGGTGAGGCACTGGTACCTGATGAGCGTCAGCGTGTTGAAGATGAAATGCGGCTTCATCTGTTGATTGACGAGCTTGAGCTTTTCTTCACCTAATCTCTTTTCCTCTTCTACAAGAAAATGTACATAGCTTGTTTCATAGGAGATAAACAGGATGATGACAGAAATTACGATAGCGAGCGTGACAAAGGGCGTTTCGGGATAGAACAGCTTGATAATGATGCCGATCAGGGGGAGCGTCAGGAAGGATACGACAGCCGCTCTCTCGACAAGCAGCATATATTTACTGTATTGCAGCGCTACCGCGAGCGTTGTCAACAGACCCGTTAACCCGATAAAGCTCGGCAACCAGAAGAAATACGGCATACGCATATATCTGCCCATTTCGTCGATACGGTAAATATAAGGATAAAACTCATTGGCGATCAGCAACAGCGCGCCGACGATGAAAACGCCCCATTCTATCAGCTCCCAATACAGCTTGAAGCCGCCGGAGCGCTTGTATATGATCTGGGAAACATATTGCGCCGACAGCGGTATGATCAGAAAGCTGAAAAAATACACGGCAAACGTAGACCATCTCTCGATCGAAAGCGCCGGCTGCGTCGTGTTGCCGCGAAAATAGATCGACGCGCAGTCGCTGATCATCAGCGCCGCCGAGCACAGCAGCGCCAGCATCAGCTTGCGTGAGCCTGACTTGTCAAAATGTCTGGTAAGGAAGATCGTCAGGGCGGCAATCAGGCTAAAAAAAACGCCCCATATTTCAATAGACATATAGATTTCGTTATTTTGTCCCATAGGATTGACCCCTTTCCGCCGCGCGGTGATCCGTTTTTAAAGCAAAAAACACAGGCCGAATCATACAACGCCTGTGCTGAAAAATATTAAACGCAACATAACGGCGTTATCACGTAAATAAAAACAAATTTCCGACCGCCCACCGGGAGCTAAATTGCCTTGGCTCCCTCGTCGACAAACGATCCTTTATTCTGCGGTTAATACTAATTTCTAATCATTCCCTTTAGCATCTATTGCGATATTGCGAAAGCGTTGTAGCAGAAATTTGTATTAATTATACAAAAATCGTATCAGAAAGTCAAGGTACGCCGAAGTTCAGGCACGTGAATCTTTTTTCGTCAATTGATGGAAGCAAAGGCGACAAGATGTCCTTCTGAGGCTGCGCCGAAGCAGCTTAAAGCACATTATCTCATTTTAATATTAACAGCTTTAATCGGTTTTGAAATACTCTGTTAAGGGCATTGCCCTTTGGGGGCGCATTTTTCTGTTTCCGCCCTCACAGCGTGGCTACATTTTTCTCTTGTTTGTAGCTTTATTTACACTTTCCGCTCCAACTGTTGCTTAGGCTACAGAACGTCACGCGATTGCATATAGGCAAAAGGGGAAAGTTATACTATTATAATATTGCAATCAAACGAGAGCTATCATAATCGAACGGCTCGACATCATATCAAAGCAGAAAGGGTTGTGCATCATGAAAAAAAGAACCATCAAAACCAGAATCATTGCAACTGTATTATCTGTCATTACACTTTTTTCCTTGTTCAGCGCATGCGCGACAACCTCTGCTTCGGCACTTGAGATCGACTACAAAAGGATTATCAAAGAAGCAGCGTCCAACGGTGCAGAAAAAGCGATCGACGCTGTCACCGAAGAAGGCATCGTTAACACGGTGCTCAAAAAAGGCGTCAACTTTCTTCTCGGCTTGCTTTTCGACGAAGACGACAACTCTCCCACGATCCAGGATGTGCTTGATAAGCTCGACAATCTTTCAAGCAAGCTCGAGAGCTATCACGACGAAGAGATGAAAAACCTCAGACTCATCAACTCCAACATCGACTCAAAGGACTTCCGCCTTGAAGCGGACAGCATCAGCGACGACTGTCAGGCAGCGGTCAGGAAGATCAGACAGTTCGACGCCAATATCACCACCCCCGGTGAAGGCGTGATCGACAACACCACCTATAAAACCTACAACAAGATTCTTTCCCAGTCCTCCTGCGACCTCTCCGCTCTGGAAAAGAACTTCAACAGAATGGTAGAATATATCAAAGGCGTTCGTTCCTCTACAGATTATCGCTCCGGCTACCGCGTTACCTCCGAGTACCTCATGAACAAGATCCTTGCCAATTACAAAGAGACCGCGCACGACTGGGCGACCTCTCCCGACTTTCTCGAATACCTCAACAACATCAACGAAGAGATCGAGCTCATGGAAGCGAACGTCACACTCGATTACTTCACCATCCTCACCCTCAACAACATGGCTTACAAGGTCAGAGAGTATGAGATCAAGAACGGTATCTACGAGGCAAACGACAACGAGCAGCCCTACGCCTACTTCGAGAGTTTTGCAAAAGACCTGACGGATTCTCTCTCTTCCGTCAACGATATCTACAAGAGCGTTATCGAAGAAAACAACAACAACGGCGACTTCATGCAGGCAACCGCTGAGATCCTTACCCCCGTTGGCGGCAAATGTGTCAAGGGCTTCCACACCCTTGCCGAAGCATGGGCGCAATCCTTTAAGGCGAGCACTAGGTACGTCATCACCCTCAACGGCGACGTCAAAGCAGACGCCAACAAAGGCTTCAACATCGACAATCTCTCCGATACAAACTATGGATTTTGCAACTACGGCGGATTCCACGTCGACCTGGGCAGAACAGTCAGATTCGACCTCAACGGTCATACCCTCGACTGCTCCGCAAACAAAAACACCATCATCTTCGCCATGAACGACAGGGCGAACATAATCGTCACGAACGGTACGATCATCGGCGGCTCGGTAGCTTTTGACGAAATAAACAGAGACCTCAATTCCGTTACTCTGAGAAGCGTGACGATCCGCAACACTGCCAACGCAGCGATCAACCTCAACACCGGCTCCACAAAGAGTCAGTGGCTCGTTATGGACAAATGCAAGGTCGAAAACTGCGGCAGGATCCAAGTCTTTTCCGTCACTGCAAATATCAAGGTCACCAACTCTGAGTTCAATAATCTCAAGTCCGACGTGTCCGGCGGCGCCTTCTACCTGCCCTCTATCAATTACCCCACCTTCGAGAACTGCACTTTCAAAGGCAACAAAGCGATGCAAGGCTGCGGCGGCGCGATCGACGCCAAAAGCGTGATCTGTAAGAACTGTACCTTTGAAAATAACACTTCCGAAAACAGCAACCAATACGGGCCAAAGGGCGCCGGCGGTGCGATCGCAGCAAACGCACTCAAACTTTACGACTGCACCTTCACCGGCAACATGACCAACGATCAGGCGGGCGCTGTTTGGTGCTGCGGCCAAAACTACACTCAGATCATCGAGAGATGCACCTTTGACAACAACAGCTCCAAAAACGTCGGCGGTGCGGTCAGGATCGATCTGATCGACGGAAATGCTCACAGCATCAAGAACTGCACCTTCACCAACAACACCTCCGGCAGAGGCGCTGCCGTCTTGGTCGAAAACTTCTGCGGTCACTGCGATGACATCGCTTACCACTGGGGCAACAGCGGCAGCAACAACCGCTGCACCACCGGTTACGACGCCAGAAAAGTAGTCGCGGAATTCGCATGGGGTCTGAGCGGAGCAAGAAGATAAGTACAACAGACCGGCACAAAAAGATAAAAATATAACAACCGCCCTGTCGATCATTCGGCAGGGCGGTTTTCCGCATTATAACTCCCTTTTGATGCTGTCGATCGCGCCCTTTTCGATGCGGCTGACCTGCGCCTGACTGATCCCGATCTCCTCGGCGACCTCGGTCTGGGTCTTGCCGCGGAAATAGCGCAGGGAGAGGATCCGCTTTTCACGGTCGCTGAGCTTTTTGAGCGCTTCCTTAAAGGCGAGCTCCTCGAGCCAGTCGCGATCGTCGCTCTTGTCCCCCACCTGATCCATCACATAGACGGTGTCGGTGCCGTCGGAAAAGACGGGCTCATATAACGACACGGGTTCGACGATCGCCTCGAGCGCTAAAACAACGCTTTCCTTATCGGTGCCGATCGCGGCGGCGATCTCCTCCACGGTCGGCTCACGGTTGAGCTTCACGGTGAGCTCCTCCTTCGCCTTCATCGCGTGGTAGGCGGTGTCGCGCATCGATCGCGAGACCCGCAGACTGCCGCTGTCGCGCAGATGGCGGCGCAGCTCGCCCATGATCATCGGCACGCCGTAGGTGGAGAAGCGCACATCTAAACTGACGTCGAAGTGGTCGATCGCCTTGATCAGTCCGATCACACCGACCTGAAAGAGATCATCGAGGTTCTCGCCTCTGCCGGTGAAGCGCTGGATCACGCTGAGCACCAGCCGCAGGTTACCGTTGATCATCTCTTCCCTTGCCTTTTTGCGTTCCTTCTCTGTTCCGTCACGCATTTTGAGGAGTAATTCTCGTTTTTGTTCTTCGTTCAATACAGGCAGTCGCGCGGTATCCACGCCGCACAGTTCGACCTTATGATACTGCAAAAAATCCCTCCGCTTCCATACTGCCTATAGTATGGTCACGAAGGGATGCTTTCATTCTGCTAAATCAATTCTCGCCGTCAATATTATTTTCTAAATTAGAAAAATACGCTTCGATCGGGGTGTCGTTGCTCTCTACGGCGCTGAGCTTGCGGGTGATCTGTCGGGTACGCACACCGACGAGCTTATCCAGCTCCTTGTTCGCCTGATCGAGCTTTGTCTGCGTCGCGACAAGCACGGTGTTGAAGGTCTCGAATTCCTTTTTGACCGATCCCAAGAGGTTCCATACCTCCGCCGATCGCTTCTGCACGGCAAGGGTCTTGAAGCCCATCTGGATCGAGTTGAGCAGCGCCGCCATTGTGGAAGGCCCCGCGATATTCACCTTGTAGTCGCGCTGGAGTACCTCGACCATGCCGCGGTTGACCACCTCGCTGTACAAGCCCTCAAAGGGCAGGAACATCACGGCGA
Source organism: Oscillospiraceae bacterium (assembly GCA_003499325.1). Taxonomy (GTDB): domain Bacteria; phylum Bacillota; class Clostridia; order Oscillospirales; family Acutalibacteraceae; genus Ruminococcoides. The sequence goes on along the minus strand of DNIP01000136.1, from coordinate 926 downwards.
ATTCGGTGGTGTTCGGCGGATCGATATACTTGTCGCGGATATCCTTCGCCTCGCGGCGGATGGTGTTGATCAGGTTCTTTGCCGCGGCGTCGACCGTCTCCTTGGAGCCGCTGTCATATGCGTCGCGCAGGGCGGCGTAGCTGTCGCCGGGGAACTTGGAGTCGATCGGCAGATAGATGAAGCCGTCGTCGCGCGCGGGCAGCTTGATGGCGAATTCAACCACCTCGCGCGAGCCCTTCTTGGTGGCGACGTTGGTGTCGTACTGGTCGGGGGTGAGGATCTCCTCGAGGATATTGCCGAGCTGGATCTCGCCGACAATGCCGCGGGTCTTGACGTTGGAAAGCACCTTCTTCAGGTCGCCGACGCCGACCGCGAGGGTCTGCATCTCGCCCAGACCCTTGTACACCTGCTCGAGGCGTTCGCTGACCAGCGCAAAGCTGCGGTTCATCTTTTCTTCGAGCGTCTTTTGGAGCTTTTCATCCACGGTGGTGCGCATCTCGGTCAGCTGCTTGTTGTTGTCGTCGCGGATGTCGCTGAGCTTCTGTTCCATCGAGCGGCGGATATTCTCGAGCTTCTGCTCATTCTCGAGTGAGAAGGTTTTTAAACGATCTTCAAAGTGGCCGAGCTTCTCGCTTTGAGAAGCGGAAAAGCTCTGCTGATTGGTCGCGATCATCTCGCCCATATTCTTGACCGAATTCTGGGTGGAGGTGACGACCTCGGTGCGCAGGGCGGCGATCTGTTCGTTCGTATGATTCATCGTCATCTGCGACGTTTTTTCGATCTCCGCACGCAGCTGCGCGATCTCCTCACTGCTGTTATTATTCTTTTTGGGAATAATAACGATCGCGGCGATCACGGCGATAATGCCGATCAGCGCGAGCAGACAGAGGATGACAAATTGGTACATTTCCATCAAAACACCTCAT
>DNIP01000011.1:336-6189 GCA_003499325.1 Oscillospiraceae bacterium | reverse complement strand
GTGCCCTTGATCGGCTTGCGGTCGGAGCCGACCTCGGCGATGGTCACGGCGGTGATATGCTCCTTGCCCTCGATATCCACAACCGTGTGTGATAAGCGCAGGGGGATACCGAAGTCATCCAGGCACTGGACGATATTGCGCTTCAAGCCGCCCGAATACGGCATCAGCTCAGCGACCAATTTGACTTTTGCGCCCTCTAGGGTCATGCGGCGCGCCATGATCAGTCCGATGTCGCCCGAGCCGAGGATGACAACCTCCTTGCCGGGCATATAACCTTCCATATTAACCAATCTCTGTGCCGTGCCTGCCGAGAAGATACCGGCGGGTCGGTAGCCGGGGATGTTCAACGCTCCACGCGGCCGCTCGCGACAGCCCATCGCGAGGATGACCGCCTTCGCCTGAATCTGAAACATGCCGTCCTCACGGTTCATGGCAGTCACGACCCTGTCGGGTGAGATATCCATGACCATGGTGTTCAGCAGATACGGGATCTTACGCTCATTCACTTGCCGGATAAAGCGGTCGGCGTACTCGGGACCTGTCAGCTCCTCCTTGAAGGTGTGCAGGCCGAAGCCGTTGTGGATGCACTGGTTGAGGATGCCGCCGAGCTGCTCGTCGCGCTCTAAGATCAGGATGCTTTTTGCGCCGTCATCATAGGCCGCGACAGCCGCCGCCAGACCCGCGGGGCCTCCGCCGACGATGACGATATCGACTTTATTCATTGCTGTCACCGTCCTTTGTACGTGCGTTGACGATTGTTGATTTGCCGCCGCTCTTCGTGACCTCGGTGAGGTCGATGCTGAGCTCGCGGCGCAGGATCTCCATCACCTTGGGGCTGCAAAAGCCCGCCTGACAGCGACCCATGCCCGCGCGTGTGCGGCGCTTAACGCCGTCGAGGGAGCGTGCGCCGACAGGGCGGCGGATCGCGTCGAGGATCTCGCCCTCGGTGACGGATTCGCACCGGCAGATGATGTTGCCGTATGCGGGCTCACGCTTTATCAGCTCATTGCGTTCCTCGAGCGATAAGGTCGAGGGATTCAAAATATCCTTGCGCTGAGCGATGAAATCCGCTTTCTCGCTCAGGCTGTATTTTTTCTGTATCAATTCGGCGATATACGCACCGATGGCGGGCGACGCGGTCAAGCCGGGGCTCTCGATACCCGCGCAGTCAAAGAAGCCGGGCGCATCATCGGGCTCGCCGAGGATGAAATCGCCGCCGTCCTCATGCGCGCGTAAGCCCGCAAAGGAGGTGATGACCTGTCGGATCGGGAGATTCTTGACGCTCAGCGCCGACTTCTCGATCACGCTGTCGATGCCGTCCGCAGAGGTGGCGGTGCACTCCTTGTCCTCCATATCCACCGCGGTGGGGCCGACGATGGTGTTGCCGTGGACGGTGGGCGTGACCAAAACTCCCTTGCCGAGCTTGGTGGGCAGTTGGAAAATGGTATGATTCACAAAGCCACCGACCACACGGTCGAGCAGGATATAATCGCCGCGGCGCGGGGTGATATGCAGCTTCTTCTCCGACACCATATTGTGGAACACATCCGCGTAAACGCCCGCCGCATTGACGACGGCCGCAGCCGTAAATTCTCCGTCATCGGTCGCGACGTGCCATATCTCGTTATCAAAGTATACGTTTTTCACTTCGGTATCAAAGCGGAACTCCGCGCCGTTGACCGCGGCGTTCTCGGCAAAGGCAATGGTCAGCTTGAACGGACAGATCACGCCCGCCGTGGGCGCATAGAGCGCGGCGACAACCTCGTCGCCGATATGCGGCTCCATCTCGAGCAGTTCTTCACGGCTGAGGATCGAAAGGCCCTCTACCCCGTTCTTCTCTCCCCTTTCTTTGAGCGCTTCGAGCTCGGGGATCGCCTTTTCATCGGTGCAGATAGTCAGCGAGCCGATACGGTCAAAGGGGACGTCCAGCTCCTCGCAGACGTCGCCCATCATGCGGTTGCCCTCGAGATTGAACCGCGCCTTGAGGGTACCGTTGTGCGCGTCATAGCCCGAATGGACAATGCCGCTGTTCGCCTTGCTGGTGCCGGAGCATACATCCTCGTTTTTCTCGAGCACCAGCACCTTGGCGTTATATTTACTGAGTTCTCGGGCGACAGCGCAACCGATCACGCCTGCACCGAGGATAATAATGTCGTACATGTTAACCTCTTGTCAGTTAGGAGTGAGGAGTTAGGAGTGAGGAGTTTATCCTTCTCTCCCAAGCCTACTCCGATTTTCTTTCCTTAGATGTTTTGGTAACAGAAGAAAGCAATTTCTTGATCTCTCTGCAATCAATGATCATAGATTGGAATTCTTGATCATTTATAATACCTGATTCAAATAGTAATTCCAACCAATACTCTGTTTCTGCACATTCTTTGAAAGCGATATACATTTTTGCCAGAAAGTCTTTTTTACTGAATGCACAGTTTGCTTCCGCAATATTTGCTCCTATACTTGTTCCGCATTTCAATAGTTGTTTTGATAATACATACTCTTTCTTATTCTCGCACAGATATCGATAAAGCTTTACGATCCTTACTGCGAACAGCTTACTCTTTTGATAAGTTATGCCTTCGCTCATAACTCCTAACTCCTAACTCCTCACTCCTCATTCTACTTTGCCCATCCCTTGGTGGCGGCGACGGCCTTGTTCCAGCCGCTGATCTCTGCCTTGCGCCACTCGTCGTCGCGCTCGGGCAGGAACTCGCGTTCTCTGCGCCACTGGCGTTTGACGTCCTCTTTATCCGTCCAGAAGCCGACCGCCAAGCCCGCGAGGTACGATGCGCCCATCGCGGTAGTCTCGACGCAAGCGGGACGATGCACGGGTGCGTTCATCACATCCGCCTGGAACTGCATGAGGAAGTTGTTCATACTCGCGCCGCCGTCGACCTTCAAGGAATCCAGACGGATGCCCGAATCCAGCTCCATGGCGTGGAGCACATCGTTGGTCTGGAAGGCGAGCGATTCAAGCGTCGCGCGGATCAGGTGGTATTTGTTCACGCCGCGGGTCAAGCCCATGATCGCGCCGCGCGCATAGGGATCCCAGTGCGGCGCGCCCAGACCCGTGAACGCGGGCACGACATAACAGCCCGCCGTATCGCTCACGCGGGTCGCGAAGTATTCGCTGTCGGGGGAGCCGTCGATCAGCTTGAGCTCATCACGGAGCCACTGGATCGCCGCGCCCGCAACATAGACGGAGCCCTCGAGCGCGTAATTCACCTTGCCGTCGAGCCCCCACGCGATGGTGGTGAGCAGTCCGTTCTCGGAGAATACCGGCTTTTCGCCCGTGTTCATCAGCATAAAGCAGCCGGTGCCGTAAGTATTCTTCGCCTCGCCCTCATTGAAGCAGGTCTGTCCGAACAGCGCCGCCTGCTGATCACCCGCGGCGCCCGCAATCGGGATCTCGCCGCCGAAGAACTCGGGATCGGACACGCCGTAGACACAGCTCGAAGGGCGCACCTCGGGTAGCATACAGGCGGGGATATCGAGCTCTTTTAAGATATCGTCATCCCACTCAAGGGTATTGATATTGAACAGCATGGTGCGCGAAGCGTTAGAGTAATCGGTGACATGGATCTTGCCCTTCGAGAGCTTGTACATCAGCCATGTGTCGACCGTGCCGAACAGCAGCTCGCCGCGCTCGGCGCGTTCACGCGCGCCCTCGACGTTCTCCAAAATCCAGCGCAGCTTTGTCGCGGAAAAGTAGGGGTCGATGACCAGACCCGTCTTCTCACGAAAGCTGTCGGTCAAGCCCTTTTCGACAAGCTGATCGGAGTATTCAGCGGTACGGCGGCACTGCCACACGATCGCGTGACAGACCGGCTGACCCGTCGCCTTGTCCCACACGATGGTGGTCTCGCGCTGGTTGGTGATGCCGATCGCGGCGATCTCGTCATAGGTCGCGCCGATCTTGCGCATCGCCTCACGCGCGACGCTCAACTGCGTTTGCCAGATCTCGTTCGCGTCGTGCTCGACCCAACCGGGCTGCGGAAAAAACTGGGTGAATTCCTTTTGCGCCACCGAGCACATGTTGCCCTCGCGATCAAAGAGGATGCAACGGTTCGAGGTCGTGCCGGAATCCAGCGCCATGATATACTGCTTCATAGGTGCCTCCTGGGAATGCTTTTTGATTCAACCCTCCGAGCGCGCAAGCGCGCCCACCTCCCTTAGGAAAGGGAGGCTGTCATTAATATTATACCAGTTTTGTTGGTGTTTTTTCTATCCTCATAGCATACAAGATTATGATTAGAAAACTGTACAATATTACCTTACCATGGTATAATACTTCCAAAACGAAGTTGAGGTGCGATATGATCAAGATATTATTCGTCTGTCACGGCAACATTTGCCGCAGTCCGATGGCGGAATTCGTGATGAAGAATCTCGTCAAAAAGGCGGGAATGGAAAAGGAGTTCGAGATCGCCTCCGCCGCCACCAGCCGCGAGGAGATAGGCAACCCTGTTTATCCTCCTGCCCGCAGAGAGCTCGCAAAGCACGGGCTGTCCTGCTCGGGCAAATACGCACGGCAGATGACCGCCGCCGACTATGACCGCTACGATTACATCCCGATCATGGATCGGAACAATCAGCGCAACATCATGCGGATCATCGGCAGTGATCCCGAGAACAAGGTGCACCTGCTGATGGAATACGCGGGCAGCTCCCGCGACGTCGCCGACCCGTGGTACACTGGCGACTTTGCGGTTACATGGGATGATATCACTGTAGGATGCAAAGCACTTTTGGAACATATTATCAAACAAAGATAGTTGATACATCGTATCACCGAAAGGGCGGAACCAATGAACAGGAAATTATATGTGATCGACTCGATCACCTTTGTGTTCGGACTGGCACTTTTATTCGCCGCAAAAGGCTTTGGCAATCTGAGCGCGGAAAGCGGCTATGCTCCTTGGAAATGGGGGTTTCTCGCGATATGGGTACTCTTCGCCGTTATCAGCAACATCTTCTATTACCGCAATACCAACGAAGCAGAGATTGCTAGCGGCAATGCTGCTCTGCCGCTTGTGTTCGCTTTTGCGTTTGTCGGTATCTACTTCAATCCGCTTATCATCTTCAATCGCTTCCCGAACGCACCGATGACAGCAAACATGCTGATCCTATCGGGTATCTTTTGCATCTTCGGCGCACATTTCTTTTACTCCCTCGGTATCCATCTCGATAATATCGGACTGCTTAAGTCCGACGGTGATCCGCATTCAACTCATCTCTTTTGTCACATCGGCGCATTATTAAAACGTGTATCGCCGCTGTTCTACATCATCGGCGGTGTGATAACTTTTACCATTGCAACAAACGCACATTAAAAACAGGCTGTCTGAACATTCAGGCAGCCTTGTTTGATTGATGGGTATATTATTACTTTCCATTTACGCGTAGATCAATCTGGCGGCGGTATCGAAATCATAGTGCAGGTTGACCATGCTGACCGCCTCACCGAGCTTGCGCGTCAGGCTGCGCTCGATGGCGGCGATGGGGTAATCATCGTCGAGGGTAATGTATTTGAGCAGCCAGCCCCTCTCACTGCGCTGGGCGCGCATAATGCGCATATCACGCATAGAGGCGGTCTCCTGTGCCGCCGCGTCCATAATGCTTTCGGGTTTGGTAAAAGATCTTTCAAATAACATGGTCATTCTCCTTTTCAAATAAGCGTTGTTCGTTCCTACAATCTTATTATAACAAAGGATTATGACAATAAACGGGACTCTGCGGCGTGCCGCTTTTTCGATAATCGATTTTGTTTTTTCTATATTACCTTTTAAGGAGATTCAGATATGAAAGCAACAGGAATTGTCAGACGTATTGATGACCTCGGCCGCGTCGTCATCC
>DNIP01000011.1:0-273 GCA_003499325.1 Oscillospiraceae bacterium | reverse complement strand
TCGGCCGCGTCGTCATCCCCAAGGAAATCCGCCGCACCCTGCGTATCCGCGAGGGTGCCCCATCGCCGACAACATTAACGCCGTGGCTGAAATTCGTCGTTGCCTTATTCGACTTCGACAAAAGATTTGGACTTACATAGTTCAGGTTAACAATGGGATATTAGGCAAACAAGCAAAAAACACCCTCTGACGGTATATAACTGCAGTGGGTGTGTGTACCACTTGTTAAATGCTATACCGATAATCGAGCATATTTATGAAATTACGCTATTC
>DNIP01000086.1 GCA_003499325.1 Oscillospiraceae bacterium | reverse complement strand
GTTTTAATGATACTTAGTATTATACAGCAGCGATCAGCCGATCTTTTCAAATCGCCTCATTTTCTTTCCATCTCTTTCGATGATCTCTTGGAACATCTTGTACGGGCGTACCCACAGCTCATGCTCGCCGTACAGCGCGCGGTAGACGACCATCAGCTCGGTCGTTTCACTGTCCTTGGCAAAATCGATGACCTCGTATACGTTGCCCTTGAAATGTCTGTAGCGGCCTTTTACGATCTCCTCGGGAACTAACTCGGGCTCTTTTTCCTCAACAGGAGCGGGCATGTTTTCGGCGGCAGGGATCGGCGCGTCGTTTTCGTTCTCCGAAAAGTCGATGCGGAAGGAGCCGTCGTTCTCGACAAGGATCATGGAGCTCATCGGCGGTATCGTGATCTCGCACCAGCCGTTGCATTGGTATTGCTGATTGCCGTTGAGCACATCGGTCAGAACGCCGTTGAAGTTGGTGTTGACGCCGAGACTGCGCGGCTCATTGCTCTGATTGAGCATGATATAGACCTTTTGATTGTCGGTTTTCATCGAGAAGCACATATGCTCGAGCTGGATCTGCTCATTCTTATACTTGCCGTATTGCAGCGCCTCTAAGCTGTGTCTGAGCTTGCCGAGCTTGCAGATGTGCTCAAACAGCGCGTAATCGGGATTCTCGAGCGCGTTCAGATTCAGCTCTCTTCTCAGGTCGTCATCGGAATGGCGTTGCTTTTTGCCCTCCATACCGAACTCGCTGCCGTAGTAGATAGAGGGCACGCCCGGCATCGCGTACAGCATGGTGTAGACATTCTTCTGCAACGCCTTATCGCGGATGATGCTCGAAAGCCTGGTCACATCGTGATTATCTGCGAAGTTGTACATGTAGATGTTCTTGTACATACCCCAGTCGCCGACCTGTCGATCCACGGAGTGAGCGAATTCAAAATAATTGCGGTCATTGTGGCTGGAGAACAGTCCCTTGTAGATTTCATAATTGGTGACGGAATCCAGCGTATCCGCATTTGCCAGACGATTGTAATCGCCGCCGACGATCTCGCCGAACATCCAGAAATCGGATTTTTTCCCTTTGGTAACGCCGCGCAGACGCTTGAAGAAGTTCACATCCATGACGTTGGCAGCGTCCAGACGCAGGCCGTCGATATCGAATTCGTCGATCCAGTAGCGCACCGCGTCAAAGAGGTAGCTCAGCACATCCTCATTGTTCAGATTCAGCTTGACCAGATCATAGAAGCCCGCCCAGCCCTCATAGCTGAAATGATCGCCGTAGGGGCTCTGCTGATCGAAGCGGATATTTTGGAACCATGCGGTATAAGGCGATCCCATTCCTTTCTCCTGTATATCCTTAAAGGCGAAGAAATCGCGCCCAACGTGGTTGAACACGCCGTCCAGGATCACACGGATGCCGTTTTGATGCAGGGTCTCGCAGATTTTTTTGAAGCTCGCGTTATCACCCAGACGGCTGTCGATCTTTTTGTAGTCGATCGTGTCATAGCCATGGCGGGTGCTCTCGAACACCGGGTTGAACAGGATGCAGTTGACGCCCATCTTCTTGAAATGGGGGATAAAGTCATAGATCTTGTCCAGTCGGTAATTGAGCTGAAAATCATTGTCCTTCGGCGCTCCGCAGAAGCCGAGCGGATAAATATTGTAAATCACAGTGTTATGAATCCAGTGCATACATGATACCTCCTTTGTTTGCACAAATTCTCTATGAGTATAGCATTTTTTAGAGCAAAGTCAAATAATAGTTGTATTAATCGTCGTTTTGTGCTAAGATAAGAAGCATGATAATCAATTAATAACACATTCGAGGTGCGATAATGGCGAAATACTTTGATAAAGATGAGATCAAGGAGTCAAGCTCCGAAAAGAAAATCCGCATTTTTTTGGCGGTCATGTATTTCCTGCTGGTGCTGGTGATGGTCTGGATGCCGCTGATGTACGGCCCCGTCAACGACGAGGGACAGTATTCCATCCTTACCGCGGTCAATCTTCTGATCCAGCCCAACGGCTACGGCAGTGCCGGTCAGGCGATGGGCGCGTTATACGGCGCGATTTTGGTCATCCTGCCGATCGTCTCCTTCTTCTTCTTCATTCTGGATAAAAAATCGAAGAAAAAGTATATTATCAGCTATATCACCTGCATTCTCAGCGCCATCGTCATTTGCTTCGGGCCGGGTTCTTCGATCGCCTACGGCGGTATCGTCAGCCTGATTATCATTCTGGTCATCATGTTCATGACCACGCAGGGCTTCCAGGCGACCCGCATGAGGGAGAGAGCCGACGCGGAGGAGAAAACCGAATAACGTCTTTCTGCACGATCCCGCGCATATACTGTCTTGGTGATGGTTATGCGCGGTAAGCTTTTATCGGTAGTGATTCTGTTGGCGGCGGTGCTCAGTCTGTCGGGCTGTGTGAAAAGTATTCAGCGCCCCTCGGATGAATTGAAAATGTACACGTGGAGCGGTTCTTTCGACAACGGCGCTTATGTGACCTTATCCTTTGCTCAGACAAACGGATATCTGGATATTGAGAGCGAATCTCCTCTGCATATCGGCGGACTAAGTATGCTGACGGATGATAATCTGCTGATCTTTGACGATAACAGCGGCATGAACTATTCCTTTGGTTATCATCTGTACGGCGATCGGGTAGAGCTCAGCCGCGACGGCAGCGTGCTGACGCTGAAAAAGGACGATTCCGAATGATTTGCTTATAATTCTTTTACGCTATTGTAATATGATCTTGGATTTGCTATAGTAGGGGACAAGTATGAAAAGACGTTATGATAAGAAGGGTTCGATAAAATGAAATTTGTGAAAAATCTGTTTTCCGCCGTGTTGGCGGGCATCATGATCTCATTTGGCGGCGCGGTATATTTAGCGTGCGTCGCGGTCGAAAAGGCTCAGCTCGGCGCGATCATGTTCTCACTGGGGCTCTCGGTGATCCTGATTATGGGCTTTCTGCTGTTCACAGGCAAAACCGCCTATCTGCTCGAGAACAAGCCGTCCTATATTCCGTATCTTCTCACGATCTGGCTCGGCAATATCCTCGGCTGTATGCTGATGGGCACGCTCGTCATGCTCGCTAAGCCGAATCTCGCCGAGACCGCCAAGACGATTTGTGAAGCTAAGCTCACCCAGTCGTGGTGGCAGACGATCATCTTAGGCGCGTTGTGCGGCATCCTCGTCTATATCGCGGTGGATTATTTCAGGAGCGATAAGGATAAAAAGTCGCTTCCCAAGTACATTTTGGTGTTCACTTGTGTGCCCGCGTTCATCCTCTGCGGCTTTGAGCACAGCGTAGCGGACATGTTCTATTTTGCCGCTTCCTCCGCTTATTCGCTGTATTCGGTGAAGGGGATCGTCTATATCCTGCTGGTGTCGCTCGGCAACCTGATCGGCGCAGTGGCGTTTCATATGCTCAAAAAAGCGGTTTTATCAAAATAATTGCATAAATATCATAGAGGAAAGAGTCGCAGTTTGGTGCGACTTTTTTCATTTTATTATTGCTATAAGACTGTATTTGTGTTATAATAAACTGTCAAATTATGCGTAATAATTGATTTGTCATTGTGCGATTCGGCATGATCGTCGAACCACGGCAATCTCAATCGAAGAGGAGTAAGGATTTTTTCTCTGACATTCGAGTGCGTATTCTTTACAAGGAGTTGAGCGTTTGGTTATCCTTGGTATCGATCCCGGCTATGCGATCGTCGGATGGGGTGTAATTGAATATCAGGGCACCTCGCACCGTCCCGTCGCGTTCGGTGCGATCACGACCGAGGCGCATACGGATTTCAACGTCCGATTAAAGCAGATTTACGACGATACCGTCGAGCTGATCGGGCGTGCTAAGCCCGATGTGATGTCGATCGAAAAGCTCTACTTCAACACCAATACCACCACGGCGATCCAGGTGGCGCAGGCGCGCGGCGTGATCCTCTTAGCGGCGGAGCAGGCGCATATCCCGGTCTATGAATACACACCCTTGCAGGTCAAGACCGCCGTGACAGGCTACGGCAGAGCGCTCAAGCCGCAGGTCATGGAGATGACGCGCCGACTGTTGCATCTCAAAGAGGTACCCAAGCCCGATGATACCGCCGACGCGCTCGCGCTCGCGATCACGCACACACAGGCGGCGGGCACCACCCTGCGCAATACAATGATGAAACGAGGAATCAAGTAATGATATATTCCGTCAGAGGTAACCTGATTTTGATGGACGCGGGATATGCCGTAGTCGAGTGCGGCGGCGTCGGTTATCGGGTGCAGACCTCGATCACGACGCAAAAACAGCTTAAGCTGAATACCGAGACCATGCTCTACACTTACTTGAACGTTCGTGAGGACGCGATGGAGCTGTACGGCTTTGCTTCCAAGGGTGAGCTGAATACCTTCAAGATGCTGATCGGTATCACCGGCGTCGGCCCCAAGGTAGCGCTCGCGATCCTTTCGGATCTGACTAGCGAGCAGATCGCAATGTGCGTATCCTCCGGTGACAGCAAGACCCTGACCCGCGCCAACGGCGTAGG
>DNIP01000125.1 GCA_003499325.1 Oscillospiraceae bacterium | reverse complement strand
TCATTCCTGAAGGATTACCTCGACACAGAGCACGACGCGGTCGAGCATATCGTTACCGATGAAAGAACCGTGGAAAAACAAAAATTATTTTGGTGATATTATATGCACAAAAGAGGGAAGGTTTGTATACTTTGCCGATTTTGTGCATTTTTCTATTTTATTTTCCTTTATGGAAAATATTTGACTTTTCGATTTAGTATTATTATCGTAGGGTAATTTGAAAAACACCCTGTATAATGGAACGGAGTATTGCGGCTGCGATGCTTCTTTACCACTGCTTTTCTCTTTGAAAAGCTGACAAATTGGAGTTCAAAATGAGTGTATTATTGACTTTATTCAAAGTGCTCGGCGGCTTGGGACTGTTCTTCCTGGGCATGAAGTACATGGGTGAAGGTCTGGAGCTTGCCGCAGGTAACAAGCTGCGCACCCTGCTCGAAAAGATCACCTCCAACCGCTTTCTCGGTATGCTGGTCGGTCTGGCCGTCACCGCCGTGATCCAAAGCTCCTCCGCAACCGACGCGATGGTTGTCGGCTTTACCAACGCGGGCTTGATGGAGTTGGCGCAGACGGTCGGTATCCTTTTCGGAGCAAAGATCGGTACCTGTGTGACCTCGGTGCTGTTGTCGTTTGACATCAAGAGCATCGTGCCGCTGTTCATCTTCCTCGGCGTCATCGTGATGATGTTTGCCAATAAGAACAAGCATAAGTATTACGGCCAGATCTTAGCCGGCTTTGGTATCCTCTTCTTCGGCATGGACATGATGTCCGGCGCGCTCAAGACGCTGAATGAAAACGGTTTGATCGACAACATCCTGTCGAGCGTCAATAATCCGTTTGTCGGTATCCTGCTCGGTACGGCGGTCACCGCTGTGATCCAGAGCTCGTCCGCGTCGGTCGGTATTCTGATGGCGCTGGCTTCCGCGGGCGCGATCAATGTCGATCAGGCGATCTTCATCGTATTCGGTATGAACCTCGGCGCAACGGTTCCGGCGTTCCTTTCTGCCGCGGGCGCTAAGCGCAACGCAAAGCAGGTCGCGGTGCTGAATATGCTGATCACTCTTTGCGGCGTGATCATCATGACGCCGCTGACGATGCTGCTCCCCGTAGCGGATACCATCGAAAAATTACTGCCCGCCAGTACCGCGGCGCAGGTCTCAGCCGCTCACATCTTCTTCAACGTATCGATCACGATCATCCTGCTGCCGTTCGCAACCTTCCTGGTCAAGCTGACCCAGAAGATCCTGCCCTACGAGGAGGATCCGGAAAAGGACAAGATGGCGGTCGAGTTCATCGACAACCGTATCCTGACCACCCCTCCCATGGCGGTATTGCAGTGTGAAAAGGAAGTCGCGCGCATGAGCCGTCTGGTGCAGAAGAACTATAACCGCGCGATGATCGCGTTCTTCGATCGGGACAAGGAGTCGATCGACAAGGTGCTCGATCGAGAGAAGGTCATTGACTATCTCTCCAAGGAGATCACCGATTATATCGTCAAGATCAACGCGCTCGATCTGGCCGATCACGACAGGCAGATCGTCGCGGCGATGTACAGCGCGATCCAGGATCTGGAGCGTATCGGCGACCATGCCGAGAACATCGTCGAATATGTGCGCTATATCATCGAAAACAACCTCACCTTCTCCGATACGGCGATGGGCGAGATGCGTGATATCAGCGACAAGTGCCGCAGCTTGATGGAGCTGAGCTTTGCGATGTTCAACGCGCAGGGCGGCTCTCCCGAGCTGATCGAGCGGATCATTCTGGCAGAGGACAGTGTGGACGACTGCAAGGATGACTACAAGCAGAATCACATCCAGCGCATGAACAAGGGCGAGTGCAATGCCGAGGCGGGCACGACCTTCCTGAACATGCTGATCGATATCGAGCGTATCGGCGACCATGCGATCAACGTAGCGTTCGCGATCCCGAACAGACAGAAGAGCGTCATTACTGCCGCTGTTTAATCAACTCAATAAAAATGGGGCTGTCGCACTAAGAAACGCGATAGCCCCTTTTAGTGTCATTCTGAGCTTGTCGAAGAATCTTACAGTGCAATCTATCCAACTTCATTACACCTTTCATGTGTAATCTAACGGAAAAGTATGCACTTTCAGATTCTTCACTGACGTTCAGAATGACATTTTTTGTTTTGCGACAGCCCCTTTTCTATGCTTATTTTATCCTTAACGTCCGCAGATAGGCTTTTTGCTCCGCGGTGACGCGGTAGCTCTCGATCGCCTTTTGGATCGTTTTGTTATGTACCCACGGCGCTAATCGGCGCTCGGTCAAATAGGGCAGGACAGCGTCATACTGCTTGGCGAGCGCGGTGGCGAAATACCACGCCTGCATCATCCTGACGTAGTATTCGTCGCTTTGCACCCTGCTGACCCGATCGGGATATTCTTGCTTGAAGCGGTCGTCGAGAAAATAGTTCATCAGGCAGAGGATACCGTAGCGCACGGTATAAGGGTGGTCATCCTTCAACCATCGGTCGATCTGCGGCAGGAGCCGCTCGGGGTCGCGATCGAACGCCTTAAAGCGCATGGAGTCGGTCAGCGCCCAGCTGCCCAGATACGGCAGCAGGCGTTCTGCCTGTCGCAATGCCTCATCAAAATCCTTGATAAAGCCGATCAGGAAGCTGTGGAGCTGGTATTCTTCAAAGTAGTCATGCGGGAGAACCTTGATGAATTCCGCCGCTTCCTCCGTTCCTTTCATCTCCCTGGCGAGCGCTCGGAGGGCGGGGATCCGTATGCCGATGATGGTATCGGGATCGACAGACGGATTCAGCTTGACGGAGCCCGCCTGATAAGCCGTATCCTGCAAGCGGAACAAACGCGCTTGCATATCGGTCATCATTTACTTAGGCTCCTTTTGGGAAATGGAGCTGTCACCGTTAGGTGACTGAGGAATTGTATCGATGTTTGAGCGCAAGCGAGTATCCGAAATGTAGTCATGTGCCGCGGTAGCCGCCTGGGCGCCGTCGGAGCACGCGGTGACGATCTGGCGCAGGGACTTTTGGCGCGTATCGCCCGCGGCGAACAGTCCGGGAGTCTTGGTGCGCATCTCGCTGTCGGTCAGCAGATAGCCGTTGTCGTCCAGCTCGGCGAGCTCGGCGAAAACATCATTGTCGGGGATCAGACCGATCGCCTCGAATACGCCGTTGACGGCGAGATCGGTCTCCTCTCCGCTGTCAATATTCTTGATCGTGAGCGTGGTGACAAGGCGGTCGCCCTTGATCTCGACAGGAATATGGCGCGGCATGAGGTGGATGTTGTCGATATGCTCGAGCTTATCCATATAGCTCTTGGTCGCTGTGGGATAGTCGCGGCGGAAGATCAGATAGACATCTTCACAGAGGTTGGAGAGATAGATCGCGTCGCCCAGCGCCGAGTTGCCCGCGCCGATGACAGCGGTTTTCTTTTTGCGGAAGAAGCCGCCGTCGCATACCGCGCACCAGCTGATACCGCGTCCGCGGAATTCGTCCTCACCCGGGATGCCCAGCTCTCTGCGGCGCACGCCGTTGGCGATGATGACGGCTTTGGACTGATAGCTGTCGCTGTCGGTCGTAACAGTGAAGATATCGTTTTCCTTTGTCAGACTCTTTACCTGCGCGGAAAGGCTCTTTACACCCAGCGCGTCAACCTGCGCCTTGATATCGGCGGCAAGCTGAAAGCCGTCGATCTCTTTGTAGGAGGGATAGTTCTCGATTTTGTCGGTGAGCGCCGCCTGTCCGCCGAAGCCCGCCTTTTCGATGATCAGCGTGGACAGACCCGAACGCGCGGCGTAGATCGCGGCGGTCATACCCGCGACGCCGCCACCGATGATGATAAGATCGTACATAGTTCAAACTCCTTTAATTTGTATTATTATTTGGATTTGTTCATAAATTATTGATAGACTTTGCGGATATAATATGCTATAATCAGCTCAATTTAGAATAGGAGGTAAAAAAATGGCAGTAGAGCATTTAAATGACAGTAATTTTGCTGAAAAAATCAAAAGCGGCGTTACACTGGTCGACTTCTTCGCGACCTGGTGCGGCCCGTGCAAGATGCTGACCCCCACTGTCGAGGAGATCGGCGCTGAGAGCGACGGCTCCTATGCGGTGTATAAGGTCGACATCGACGAGTGCGGCGATATCGCAATGGAGTACGGCATCATGAGCGTGCCGACCCTGATCGTCTTTAAGGACGGCGCAGAGGCGGCGCGTATGATCGGCGTACAGCCCAAGACCGCGATCCTCGACGCGATCGCAAAAGCATAATATCCCGCTTATAAAGACACCCACTGTGATCGACGCAGTGGGTGATTTTTTTGCTTTTGTTAAGAAATTTGCCGATCGTTATAGTGAAAATACTCTTTGATAGCGGCAAAGGATTTGTCTGAGACTACGTGCTCCATGCGGCACGCGTCCTGTGTGGCAGTCTCTTCATCGACGCCCATCTCCATCAGCATTTTGGTGAGATATCTGTGGCGCTCATAGATCTTTTCGGCGACCTCTCTGCCGGTCTCGGTCAGGCTCAGACCGCCGCCGTCGCCGACCTCGACAAAGCCGCCGTTACGCAACAGGCCGATCGCGCGGCTGACGGAGGGCTTGGAGTAGCCCATGTGCTCGCCCACGTCGATCGCGCGGACAAAGCTCTTTTCTTTTGATAATATCAGGATCGTCTCCAGATACATTTCACCGGATTCCTGTAATTTCATGTCTAGACCTCCATGAATCGATGTTTTGCGGAATGGTTTTCCTTATTCTACCATACGCAACCATAAAAATCAATCATACTTTTCGGATTGGATCAACATTAAAAAAAGAGGCTGCGGTTTGCAGCCTCTCAGTTTGTCGAAAAAGTCCAGCG
>DNIP01000055.1 GCA_003499325.1 Oscillospiraceae bacterium | reverse complement strand
GTTCCGACTCGTACCATCCCGCAGGGACTTTCCGCGATGCTGGTATTTGATCCCGATTCCGACGCTGAGACCAATGTCGATAATATGCTGCAGGCGGCTAAGAACGTTTCTACCGGTCAGATCACCTTTGCGGCGCGTGATTCCGAGTTCGGCGCCAGAAGAATCAAAGAGGGCGAGATCATTGGTCTGGATAACGGCAAGCTCACCGTTACCTCCTCTTCTCCGAACAAGGCGCTGTATAAGCTCGCGAAGTCCATGATCAACAAGGAAATGTCCTTTGTGACCCTGATCTCCGGCGAGGGCGTCTCTGAGGAAGAAGCCGCATCCGCGGTCGAAATGCTCGAGAACAAGTTTGCCGATCAGGTCGATATCACCTACATCAAGGGCGATCAGCCCATCTACTACTACATTTTCAGTGTAGAGTAAGGTGCGCGCGACCATTCACAACCTATCATCTTAATTAATCAACAAGGCTGTTTCTTCGGGAACAGCCTTTCTTCTATTTTGCGATTGACATATATGTTCGAATTTAGTACAATAATAGTAGTTCAACGGAAAGGCGGTGCGATATGTCCTTATATGAAGTCCCCATCACAAAGCTCAGCGGCATAGGGGAGAAGCGCGCCGCTTTATTCCGCAAGCTCGGTATCGAATCCGTCGGCGATATGATCTCCTATTATCCGCGTTCCTATGAGAATTGGTCGGATACCACGGATATTGCCGATCTTCAACCCGAAACTAAGTGCGTGGTGCGCGGCAGGGTTACGACCCCTGTGAATACGATCCGTATCTCGGGCGGCCGCACAATGGCAAAGCTGAGTATCAGTGATGATACAGGCTATCTGAATCTTGTGTTCTTCAACAACAAGTATATCTCCTCCATGCTCCGATACGGCGAGACCTACCTCTTTATGGGAAAGGTTGCCTATGATAAATACGGCTATCAGATGGTATCACCCGAGTTTTGCAGGGAGACCGACGGCGATACCATCACGCCCGTCTATCACCTCACGGCGGGGCTGAATAATCATATGATGATCCGCGCCGCAAAGGAAGCGCTCTCTATGCTCCCGCAGACGATCCATGATCCTCTGCCCGATGAACTCCGCAAGCGCTATGCTCTCTGCGATTTGTCCTATGCGCTGAATAACGTTCATTTTCCGACAAGTCTGAACGCGATGGAAAAGGCGCGTCATCGCCTGATCTTTGAGGAGTTGTTGGTGCTGAATCTCGGTATGCGTATGATGAAATCGCAGTCCCGTGAGCAAACGGCGGTTCACCTATTAAAGGATTATACCGCTGAGTTCATTCAGACATTGCCTTATGAGCTTACCAATGCGCAGAAACGAGCAATAAGCGACTGTGTTGCCGATATGCGCAACAAGCCCTCGCCGATGAATCGACTGATCCAGGGCGACGTCGGATCGGGTAAGACCGCCGTGTGTGCCGCCTTGTGCTATCACACCGTCAAAAACGGCTTCCAGGCGGCGTTTATGGCGCCGACCGAGATTTTGGCGCAGCAGCATTTTGAGACCTTCTCCAAGATGTTCGCGCATACCGACGTCCGTGTCGAGCTCTTGACAGGCTCCATGACGGCGGCTGAAAAAAGAAAAACCCGCGAGCGGATCGAAAACGGCGAGAGTAATATCGTGATCGGTACCCATGCGCTGGTGAGCGAGAGCACGGTGTTTCATCGTCTCGGCTGTGCCATCACCGATGAACAGCACCGTTTCGGCGTGGCTCAGCGTGCCCGGCTTGCCTCAAAGGGAGAGCATCCTCATGTGCTCGTCCTGTCGGCGACCCCGATCCCGCGTACTCTCGGGCTGATCATCTATGGCGATCTGGATATCACGATCATCGATGAACTGCCGCCCGGCCGCACCGAGGTTGATACCTTCTTCATTCGCACCGATAAACGCGACCGCGCCTTGGGCTTCCTCAAAAAGCAGGTTGAGGAGGGTAGACAGTGCTATATCGTATGCCCCTTGGTCGAGGAGAGCGAAGGCGTGGATGTGGACGAGCTCAAAAACGCCAACGATTACGCCGCTGAGTTGATGCTCGGACCGTTTTGCGATATCTCCGTGGGCATCCTGCACGGCAAGATGAAGGCGAAGGAAAAGGAAAAGGTCATGGCGCAATTTGCCGCCAATGAAATCTCGATTTTGGTTTCCACAACCGTGGTCGAGGTCGGCGTCGATGTGAAAAACGCCACCGTGATGATGATCGAAAACGCCGACAGATTCGGACTTTCTACCCTCCACCAGCTGCGCGGACGCGTCGGCAGAGGACAGTACAAGAGCTACTGCATCCTCGTGTCCGACAACAAGGGAGAGAATACCGAACAGCGGCTCGGTGTGATGTGCCGCACCAACAACGGCTTCGAGATCGCCGATATGGACTTAAAGCTCCGCGGCCCCGGCGATTTCTTCGGCAATCGCCAGCACGGCTTGCCGCAGCTGGATATCGCCGACTTCTCCGATACCGAGACCCTCGCGCAAAGTCAGGAGGCGGCGGATGCCCTGCTGCAATTCTCGCCCGATCTGAGCGATGATTCTCTCAGGGCTTTGCGCGCGAAGATGCGCCGACTCTTTGCCGTAACTGAAAACACGATGAATTGATGGTATAATACTAAGTATCATTAAAA
>DNIP01000108.1 GCA_003499325.1 Oscillospiraceae bacterium | reverse complement strand
TTATCTGCCTGTACCGGAGAGCATCGCAAAGGGAGTCTTGAAGATGATTTTGAGATCCTTCCACGCGGTGCGGGTCTCGATATAATTAAGATCCATCTCGACCCAATCATTGAAGGAAATGTCATTGCGGTTATTCGCAATCTGCCAATCGCAGGTGATGCCGGGAGTAACGATCAAGCGCAGCTTGTGATAATCCTCGTACTGCTTGACCTCGTTCGGAAGCGGAGGGCGAGGTCCGACAAGGCTCATATTTCCTACAAATACGTTGATAAACTGGGGCATCTCGTCGATCGACAGCTTACGAAGAATCTTTCCCAGACGCGTGATTCTCGGATCATCCTTCATCTTAAACACAGGACCGTCCATTTCGTTGGATGCCATCAGCTCTGCCTTTCGCTTATCGGCGTCAACATACATCGTCCTGAACTTATACATATTGAACTCTTTTCCGTGACGGCCGATACGAATCTGCTTGTAGAAGGGACTGCCGTGGGGATCGTCGATAAACACCGCCAATGCGATAAAACTCATGGGGAGGATGAGGATCAGCAGAAGAATACCCGTCACGATCAGGTCAAAGGTTCTTTTCCGCCGCCAGTAATGCTTGAAATTCTTATTCTTGATCAAAGAATCCAAGCGTTCTTCGGTTTTCTTATCGATTTTACCGTATTCCAGATATGCCACAGTAACAACCCCTTATGTTAGTAGTTCATCGTAATTCATCTCGTGATTTAACCTTGCTTTGCCTCCCAAGGGCGGTAAGGCTTGCCCTCGAGGATATCCGCGATCCGTTCACAGGCATGCCCGTCGCCGTACGGATTGCAGGCGCGCGACATACGCGTATACTCCTCCTCGTCCTCCAAAAGGAGCTTGAAGGCACGGTAGATGGTTTCCTCATCGGTTCCGACGAGCTTGAGCGTTCCTGCTTCAAGTCCCTCGGGACGCTCGGTGGTGTCTCTCATCACCAGAACCGGCACTCCGTAGCTCGGGCACTCCTCCTGGATTCCGCCGGAATCCGTCAGACAGAGGTAGCTTCTCGCTTCAAAGTTATGACAATCAAACACCTCTATCGGTTCAATGATATGGATGCGGTCACAGCCGCCCAACTCAGCGGCGGCGCACTCCCTGACAACGGGATTCATATGGATCGGATACACCGCCTTGCAGTCCGGGTGCTCGTCAAGAACCCTGCGAATCGCGCGGAACATCCGGCGCATCGGTTCGCCGAGATTCTCACGCCTGTGAGCCGTGATGAAGATCAGCTTTCCGTCGCCGACCCAGTCAAGCTCGGGGTGGGTGTAGTCCTCTCTGACCGTATGCTGCATCGCGTCGATAACGGTGTTGCCGGTGACGTAGATCGTATCCTCCTTCTTTCCCTCACGGATGAGGTTAGAAGCGGACAAGGGAGTAGGCGAAAAATGATAGCGGCTGATGATGCCGGTACCCTGACGGTTGAATTCCTCCGGATACGGGCTGTAGATGTTATAGGTGCGTAAGCCTGCTTCCACATGACCGACCGGGATCTGCAGATAAAAGCACGCCAAAGCGGCGACAAAGGAGGTGGTGGTGTCGCCGTGAACCAGCACCACATCGGGATGAACCTCCTCGAGCACGCTCTTGATCCCGTTGAGGACACCGACAGTGATGTCAAAGAGCGATTGCTTCTGCTTCATAATATTGAGATCATAATCGGGCACAACGCCAAAGGTATTGAGCACCTGATCCAGCATCTGCCGATGCTGCGCGGTAACGCAAACGATCGTTTGAACAGAGGGACGTTTTTTCAGCTCTAAAACCAGCGGACACATCTTGATTGCCTCAGGGCGTGTTCCGAATACCAGCATTATCTTTTTCATCTTGATTCTCCTTGTATACTGAAGCTGAGCGGCGATATGCTTATCTGCCGAGCAGCTTTTTTACCTTATTTTTCAGGAACACCATCGGATATTCCTTTTTATAGCGCGCGGACACCTTATCATAAACGGTAGCGCGCAGCGCCGCGTCCAAGCCCTTTTGGTGATAGACGTCCCAAAACAGGTCATGATCGGGTGATTTTTCCTGCGGTGACCGCAGCTGGGAATTGCCCTCGACCGCCTCGCTCCACTTTCTCTCGACCATGTTGAGCGTCCGGCATCGGGAAAGAAAATCTCGCCCCTTTTCGGTATTCACGCCGATTACGGAGACCTTTCGCTTTGGATCCTCAAACGGCTCCGTTTTTCCGATCCCCCAAAAATCACCGATCGTAATATCTGACGTGCGTTTATCGCAGGCGTAGGGACAGCTAAAGCAGGCATCGCTGACGCTGTACCCATAGCTGAACAGATGGAGATAATAATCCCAATATACCCGACGATCCCATATCCTCGTGCCGGAGGAGAACATTTGCATTTCCTCGCCCCAGTCGGAACGAAAGGAGAGGGCGTCAACCCTTTTTCCTTTTAACGCACCGACCCACGCGATGTAATCGAGCAGCAGGCGGCCGGACGGCACGCCGTGACAGATCAAATCGACCGTCAACAGAGCGTCCTGCCTCTTACCTGCAGCCGATCTGGCTGCCTCACACTGACACGGCGTACCGATAAAGAGAGCTTGCTTACCCTCCTTCAGTGCCTCTGTCAGCTTGCGGAAAACGCCCTTTGTATCTGCCTGAACATACTTACTGCCCCGAAAGCGCCTGAGCTCCTCGCGACTGCCACAGAGCCTCATGGAGGCGGTCATCGCGCTGTTCTGCTCGGTGCCTACTACGACCATGCCCCGGTCAACTGCCGCCTCATAAAAAGCCGCGGCAACACCGCCCGAGCTGCTCCCGACCTGTTGATCGGGATCGATCCGCCACGCGGCATAGGTAATGATATTCTCATGATATAACGGTTCTCGGTTGGCGGGACAGAGCTTTTGACATCGTCCGCAGTCAGTACAGACGCCGTTGTCGATCACCGGACGCAGGTGGCCTTTTTCCGGATCCTCGCGCATCTCGATCGCGCCGACAGCACAGGTATCAGCGCACAGCCCACAGCCGAAGCAACGTCGATATTCACAGATCTCTTTCATCGTATCATTCCTGTCTATTGAATCGCTTGATCTAAGAAGGAGGTTGACTTCTCATACAGAGCGGCTTTTTTACGGTTCACCTCGGTGTAGTCAATGTCCTCCTTGAGCGTTGTCTCGTCGGTGCCGATATATCTATCCAAAAGCCCTACAGCGCCTAAAATGCTGTCAAGGCGCGCATTATACTTATCTCTTTTTACCGCGACAAACTGGCGCTCCATATTAATCGAGAACGAAACGCCGTGAAAGGAGTTGGTCACGATATAGGACGCGTTGCGGAACAGCCATATATACACGTCGGGCGTTTTGTTGTAGGCGACATAATCAACGCCGTAGCCCTCGCGTGTTTTCTTTGAGCGGCCGTTCACGATCAACACGGTCTTAAGGTTTTTTTTGCGGGCTATATTCTTCGCGAGACGGATGATATCAGAGCCGTCTGTATCCAAAAAATACAGCAGCAGATAATCGGAGGGACACTCCGGATCCTTCCGCTCAAATTGGCTCCAGCCGTTACGGTCATACAGGAAGGTGGGATCCAGCACAAACTGACAGCCGGGGATCCCCGCGTCCTCCATCATCTTCACGGCGGAGCTTTCTCTCATGCCGATTGCGGAAAAATCACTGGTATATTCCCGGATCTTCTCCCATTCCGCCTGTGTAAAGCTGTCTTTACCGCAGCTGGCGGCGTAGGCGATCTTCTTTGTCCCCTTTGAGGCAAAGCGGAGAAAATACGCGGGATCTACGCTCTGATTATAATCGCTGTTCCAAACCTGATCACTGCCGGCAATCAGGCAGTCATAATCTCGGTAACGGCTCCTGAGCTGTTCCATATTGTACAGCGCAGGCGAGACCGTCGCGTTTTGGCTGAGATATTGTTTATATTTTCTGTTGTTTTCTTGAAACCGCATAAAACGGACTGCTTTATGCGCAATTGAGGACAGGCTTCCACTGCACACGGCGGCAATGCGGCGTTTCAGGGTAAAGCGAGGCGGGATATAATTGATTACCTCAACATACCGCTCGGGATCCTTTTCCCGCAGATACCGCTGCAAGGCGATCGCTTGCAGAGAGGAGCCGAAATTAACGCCGTAGTGGATGGAAATAACACCGGTTTTTTTCTTCATAGCCATTTTCCTTTCCTCATAAACGATGACTTATACTAATATTCCATTAAACGCTTTAACTAATTTATTAACGGGAAATTTCGTAGAACGAGGCGGACGACGCAGACAGGCTTGAGGTGTTGTCCAAATCTTTGATTTGGCTAACAACACCCATGCAACAACACTCCAAGAGCG
>DNIP01000083.1 GCA_003499325.1 Oscillospiraceae bacterium | reverse complement strand
CTGTTCTACTGCGGGATGCGCGCGATCAACTTCCTCGCCGACATGACCAACTACCTCATGCTCGAGATGGGTCAGCCGATGCACGCGTTCGATTCCCGCAAGGTCGGCAAGATCCGTATCAAGCGCTTTGAGAACGAGTTCGACTTCACCACCCTCGACGGTGTGGAGCGCCATATCGACCCCGAGACGCTGATGATCTGCGACGACAACACCCCTGTCGCGATCGCGGGCATCATGGGCGGTCTGGACAGCGAGATCGTGGAGGACACCAACACCCTCACCCTCGAATCCGCAACCTTTGACGCGGCGTCCATCCGCAAATCCACCGTCCGTCTCAGCCACCGTACCGACGCTTCCATGCGCTATGAGAAGTCGCTCGATCCCGAGCTGACCACCGCGGCGATCGCCCGCTTTGTGTACCTGATAAAGCAGTTTGACGAGGGCGTGAAGATCGTGTCCTCCCTGACCGATGAATACGCTTATCACTATCCTGAGGTAGAACTGAGCTTTGACAAGGCGTATGTCGATAAATACACGGGTATCGAGATCGATAACGATACCATTGTGAACACCTTACAGCGCCTGGGCTTCGGCGTTGTCAATAACGGCGATGACTTCACCGTCAAGGTGCCCTCATGGCGCGCCACCAAGGACGTCACCATCAAGGCGGACATCATCGAGGAGATCACCCGAATCTACGGTTATGATAACTTTGCGATCCACACCGCGACCGCGCCCCTGTTCCCGACCCGTCCCGAGCCTGTGAAGAAGGACGAGGACAGCGTCAAGGATATCCTTGTCAAGCACTATAACCTGCACGAGCTGCACTCCTACGTCTGGAACTATGTCGATGAGCTCAAGGAGCTGGGCATCGAGAACCGCGGCGTGATCAAGCTGATGAACGCCACCAACCCCAACATCGAGACCATCCGCGAGACGATGATCCCCACCCAGCTGTGCCAGATCAAGAGTAATCTCGGCTATGCGCCCGCCTACGGTATCTTTGAGGTCGGCAGAGTGGTCACCGGCATGACCGACGACAACCTCTGTATCGAGGAAAAGCACCTCGGCATCACCCTGTACGCGAAGGGCGATAATATCCGCGATCAGTACTTCAAGATGAAAACGATCATCGAGACGCTCGTGGATGAATTAAAGCACAAGAAGGTCACCTTCGAGAAGCGTGAGCCCGCGTTTGATTTTGAGCATCCCGTGAACCTCAATGCGGTGATCGTGGACGGCGTTGAGCTGGGCAAGCTCGGTATGCTCCATCCGTCTGTGATGAAGAAGCTCGACAAGCGCGCTAACGTCGTGTTCGCCGAGATCGATATGGACAAGTTCGCCGCAATCGAAAACAATTCGATCCACTATGAGGAGCCGTCTAAATTCCCGGCGATCGAGATCGATCTGAGCTTTTTGACCTCCGTGTTCGCGCCGATTGCCAAGGCGATCGAGAACGCCTCCTGCGCGCTGATCAAGGACGTTGACGTCATCGATATCTATGACGCGGATGAGAATTCCTCTATCGCCGTGCGCATCACCTTCTCGGATAACGCCCGCACCCTGACCAAGGAAGAGGTCGCCGCTGTGACCGACGGCATCATCGCCGAGCTGGAACAGCAGAATATTCTATTGAAGAAATAAAGAAGCATTCGGTTAACGCACATCCCCATTATGTAACACCCATTTTATCCCTTATATGCTTCTCAATCACTCCCTGTTTACTTCGGTGAACAGGGAGTTTTTTTATCGAAAAAGAATCAGAAATACTATAAAATGTCAATGTTTAATGCATTCGTCTGATAAACAATAACCTATCCTTGCGCCCCGGCCTCCTCGGTTATCAGGATAAAATCAGTAAAATAAAACCTTTTTCTGTTTTGGCGCATCTATATTATTGGTGAATGGAATCATTCAACTATCAAGGAGGTTTGAACAATGAAAAGAAGAATAACCGCATTAATACTATCGCTTCTGTTCGTGCTCGGCACGGCGGTCACCGCATCGCCCGTGCTCGCCGCCGAGATTGCGGACGCGGCTGATCTGTCCGCAGGGATGACGATCAACCGTCCGTCGCTGAGCCTGGGACAAAGCGAATCGTACACGCTGAGAGTGAGCGGTGCGACCGCGCCGCTGAGCTGGAGCTCTGACTCTGAGGCGGTATCTGTCTCGGCGTATACCGATGATTCCGCCCTGATCACGGCAAGGTCGGTCGGTGAAGCGACCGTTACCGCAAAGAGCCGTGACGGCGGACAGGTCACCTGCAAGGTGAAGGTGTCCCGGCTTGCCGATCAGCTGAAGCTCAATAAGCAATCGCTGCTTTTGGGTATCGGGGAAGCATATGACCTCGACAGCTATGTCCCCGAGAACACCGAGGCGTATTACAGAATCTACAGCTCGTCTAACTCCTCCGTCGCGAGTGTTGCCGCGGGCGGCGGTATCGTGACCGCAAAGGCGGCGGGTACCGCGACGATCACCTGCACGATGGATAACGGCGTGAAGGCACAGTGCAGGGTCGTCGTTCAGCCGTTGGCAAAGTCGCTGACCCTCAATTATCAGAAGGCGACCATGCACGTCGGCGAGCAGATCGATCTGGACAGCACCGCGCCCAATGGCACGGCGGCATATTACAGAGATTATTCAGTCGATCATGCCGACGTCGCCGACGTCACCAGAGCGGGCGGTATCGTGACCGCAAAGGCGGCGGGCAAGGCGACGGTCACGTGCACGATCCGAAAGAACGGTGCAAAGGCCGTTTGTGAGATCGAGGTACTCCCCGAGCCGACCGAGGCTCCTACACAGGCGCCGACCGAGCAGCCGACAGAGATGATGACCGAGGCGCCGACAGAAGCGCCGACGGAGCCTGTCACAGAAGCGCCGACGCAGCCGATGACAGAAGCGCCGACGCAGGCGGTCACCGAGGCTCCTACACAGGCGCCGACCGAAAGCGGGATCATTCCCGAGGATAAGGATTTTGCGCTGAGCGACGAAGAACTCACCCTCGGCTTGGGTGAAGAATATACGATCCGCACAACGGGTACATATGATAAGATCAATTGGGCGTCGTCCTCGAACGCGGTGCTCCTCACCGATAACGGCGACCGTACCGCGACCGCCAAGGCGAACGCGGTCGGACAGGCTGTTGTTACCGCTGTGACCGCGCAGGGCAGCACCGCCAAAATGACCGTCATCGTCAAGCCGATGGCGCCGTCTCTCAAGCTCAACCAAACCTCGCTGACGCTCGGCGTAGGGGAGGAGTACGATCTTGATTCCTATGCGCCCAAGGGCACTGCCGCGTATTTCCGCCTGTACAGCTCGTCCGATCCCTCGGTTGCCGAGGTGGCGCAGGGCGGCGGTTTGGTCAAGGCAGTCGCTCCCGGTAAAGTGGAGATCGCCTGCACGATGATCAACGGCGCAAAAGCGGTCTGCACGGTCGAGGTAAAGCCGCTTTCGACCTCTCTGTCGCTGAACGCGACCAATGTGACCCTCGGTATCGGCGAGAAGCTGGATCTTGATTCCACCGTGCCCAAGGATACCGCGGCCTACTACCGTCTGTATAGCTCCTCCAGCCCCTCTGTTGCCTCCGTCGTACAGGGCGGCGGTATCGTCACCGCCAAGAGCATCGGCACGGCGGTGATCTCCTGTAATCTGAACAACGGCGTGACCGCGAAGTGTATCGTCACCGTCAAGCCGATGTCAAAGAAGCTATATCTCAATCAGACCGACATTACCCTCGCGATAGGGGAGG
Organism: Oscillospiraceae bacterium; assembly: GCA_003499325.1. GTDB lineage: Bacteria > Bacillota > Clostridia > Oscillospirales > Acutalibacteraceae > Ruminococcoides. Next base: position 1,563 of record DNIP01000083.1, on the reverse strand, counting down.
AGTACGATCTGGACAGCTATGCCGCCGCGGGATGCGCCGCGTATGAGCGCATCTACAGCTCCTCTAAGCCCTCTGTCGCGACCGTTGCCGCGGGCGGCGGTCTTGTCAAGGCAAAATCGACGGGAACGGCGACGATCTACTGCACCCTGCAAAACGGCGTTAAGGCAAAATGCGTCGTCACCGTCAAGCCGATGGCAAAATCGCTGTCGCTGGACGATACCTATCTCAGACTGCAAAAGGGCAGGAAGGCGGATCTCGACAGCTACGTGCCCTCCGGCTACGCGGCGTTCTACCGCTTCTATTCCTCTGATAATCCCTCTGTCGCAAAGGTCACGCGCGCGGACGGCATCGTCACCGCCGTATCGCCCGGCAAGGCGACCGTGACCTGCACCCTGCAAAACGGCGTGACCGCAACCTGCGAGGTGCGCGTCATGACCGACGCCGACGCGCGCAACGAGAACAACGGCACCATCGTCAACTACCACGGCCACGATAATTTCAGCGGCGAGGACGTATGGGGCAAGGGCACGCTGGAGGCCTCCGTCATCGACTGGATGATGGCGACATGGCCTTGCTGCTCCTACTTCAACGGCGATTACACCTGGCGTTGTGCCGAATGGGGCAGATATATCCGCAACACCCGCGCCGCTTCTCAGTACACAACAGATTATTCGAGCCTGAGAATGACGCCCGAGAATATCCGCTCCATCGCCAAGGGCTGTAAGCCCGGCACCACAATGAGCTTCGGCCCGCAGTACATCCCGTCGCATATGATCGTCCTGCTCCGTGTGACCGACGACCGCATCTGGTGGGCGGACTGCAACTGGAACTGGGACAACTGCGTCCATTATCGCGAGGCAAGCCTGGAGGAGTTCGTCAACTTTGTCCACTGGCTGCCGACTCCCAATAAGAACGGGTACATCGTCAGCCTGACGCGCGTTGATCGGTTGAATACCTATGACCGTCCCAAAACGGATACCTCGCGTTATCTGAACCGCGGCGACGCGAGAATCGTGTGGACTGCCGTGGACGGCGCCAAGAGCTATGAGGTGTATCAGGTGACAGGCAGCGGCGACAAGCTCGTCTATTCGGGCAACGCTGTCAGCTATACCAATACGAAGTCCAACCCCGGCACCATGTACACCTACTACGTCAAGGCAGTGATGAAATCGGGCAGGAAGATCACCGGCAACACGGTGAGCGTTTACGGCAGGATCCACTGCCCGCTGCTCGAGCTTGACAGGGATAAACGCTGTATCCGATGGAACGCCGTAGAGGGCGCGTCGGGCTACCGCGTCTTCCGCCGCTCCGGCTCTGACGGCGAGTTCGAGCATGTCACGACCGTCAAGGGTACGAGCTACAGCGACGGTTGGATGGACTGGTCGGCAGGCGAGTATGACTATACCCTCTACCGCATCCAGGCGGTCAGCCCTAAGGGTGAGAACGCAAGCTCCGTCTACAGCGACTGCGTCGCGGTATCGGGCGAGTATTGCATGCCGTAACATATTCAAGAGCGTACAGCGATAAGGCTGTACGCTCTGTTTTTAGCGTGACAATATAGGG
>DNIP01000170.1 GCA_003499325.1 Oscillospiraceae bacterium | reverse complement strand
CGGGACTCAGCCGCGAGGAACTCCTTGCTAAGGTGCAATAAACAATTGAAGGCTGTCTCACCGATCAGGTGAGGCAGCCGTTCTTTTTTTCACAATCATCATCGGAAAGGAAGAGTCCTATGAATGATACTTAGTTTTAGCATTACTGTTTATTCTTTTTCGTCCAACAACCGATTGAGGATACGGTTGCCGATCTCATTGAACTCCTCGTTGCGCATAAACATCTGTATGCCGAGCAGCTGTTGTCTTGTATAGGATTTCTTGATATGCTCCATATAATCCGCGGGGCTGAGCTGCTCACGCTCCTTCGCTTTGAGGTGATTAACGCCGTGGAGGAGGGTAAAGAGAACACCCGCCCAGTTGCCGCAATCCTCGCCGAACTGCCGCTCAAATTCTTCCTTTGCTTCCCTGTCGCCGCCGATCAACCTGTCATGGAGCTTACTGCGCTCATAAAACGCAGACAGCTCCTGCGCGTCATCATAGACGCAACCCTTCTCGGTGCGCAGGATGCGGTGGGGCATTGCCGAAAAGCCGTTGTCGCCGAGCTCCAGCTCCAGCACAAGACCCTCCGCCAAATACGGGGTGACCTCGGCGCGGAAATGGAAGCAGAAATTGCCCTGCCCGTAGAGCAGATAGGCGCCGTTGTAATGCTCCTGCTCCCCAATCGCGTGGGTGTGCTGGGAGATGATCACATCCGCGCCGCTGTCCGCCATGCGGTGGAAGCGTGTGCGGATCACATCGCTGTTATAATGCGTGCCCTCGATACCGCCGTGGTACAGCACGATCAGAAAATCGCACCGCTTTTTGAGCGCGGCGATCTCCCGACATACGCGATACTCGTCATAGAGATTCACGCCGGGGTGATCCTCATGCGGGGCGTTCTCAAAGCGCTCCGTCGTATTATACAGGATGACCTTTCTGTCGCCGTCCTTGATCTCTGCATAGCTTTTGACGGAATCCACGTCATTTCCCCAGCCGACATAGCTGATACCGTTCTCACTCAGCGTGCGGCAGGTATCAAGATAACCCTCCCTGCCGTAGTCCATGGAATGGGTGTTGCCCAAGGCGGCGTAATCGATACCGAGGTTCTTGATCGCACGAATCGTCTTGATCGGCGCTTTGATGTTCGGGCCGATCTTCTCGATCGGCTGATCGCTGTCGGTAAAACAGCCCTCCAGATTGCAGACGCGGATATCCGCCGAACCGAACAGCTCGCAGAGCTTGCCGCCGAACAGCGCATAGATATCGCCCGCCTCGAACAGGTCGTAATTGCAGGGCATGGGCATCAGATCGCCCGCGATGATGATTTTGGTATTCTTCATATAGCTCCCTCATTTCACATGACTTTGTCTTACAGCATTTGGTAATAGAAAGAGAACAAAAAGGTTTGTTACGCAAAAAGCGCGGCAAACCTTTTGTTATTTGTCTAATCCTTGCGATAGGGGGTATCGCTGAGCGGCAGGCTCTGTCGGAACTTGCCGTCATATTTGTAATACGCGAGTGCGCAGGCAGGCGCGGTGGGGATCATGCACAGCTCGCCGCAGCCCTTTGCGCCCAGTGAGAACGGCAGCTTGTCCTCTTCCTTGGGGCGGCAGAGGATGACCTCCAGCTCGGGTGCTTCATCCGCGCGCATAAAGCCGATCCTGCCGAATCTTGACGCGGGGTAGCCGTCCCTGCACTCGAATTTTTCGGTCACGCCGTAGCCGATGCCCATGACCATACCGCCCTCGATCTGTCCCTCGACGGATTGAATGTTGACAGGCGTGCCCACGTCAAAGGCGGAGACCGCCTTCTTGATCCTGCCGTTGTCATCGAGTACGATTAATTGGACTCCGTAGGAATAGGAGATATGGCTGACGGGGTTCTCCTTGATCGCGCCGAGGGGGTCGGTCTTGGCGCTGTATTCGCCGAAGAATTCCTGCCCCTCTAAGTCGGCAAGGGTCTTGCCTTGCAGAGCTGTTTTGAGCTTCTCCCCTACCCTGCGCGCCGCCTCGCCGGTCATCACCGTCTGGCGCGAGGCGGTCGAGGTGCCCGCGTCGGGGGTGCGGATCGTGTCGGATGTCTCAAAGAAGAACAGCGCGGGGTCGAGCTCCGTCACATGGCAGATCTCGGTGAGCACCATCTGACCGATGCCCTGCCCCATGCAGGCGGCGGAGGTACGGATATGAATTTTGCCGTCCTCGATCGAGAGCAGGACGCGACCGATATCCTTCTTGCCCATGCCGGTACCCGAGTTCTTGAAGCCGCAGGCAATGCCGACATACTTGTTGCTGTAGTAAATGTCCTTGACCGCGTCGAGGCACGCCTCCATGTTGGTGTTGGGATCGGCGGTCTGACCGTTCGGTAGGACGTCGCCGGGCTTGATGGCGTTGCGGCGGCGGAACTCCCACGGATCGATGCCCACCATCTCGGCGAGCAGGTTGATATTGCTCTCGGTCGCAAAGCAGCTCTGCGTCACGCCGAAGCCGCGAAAAGCGCCCGAGGGGGTGTTATTGGTATAGACCGACATGCCGAAGATGTCGATATTCTGATAGTTATACGGGCCCGCCGCGTGGGTACAGGCGCGATGGAGCACGGGGCCGCCGAGCGAGGCGTAGGCGCCGGTGTCGGCGATGATCACGCCCTTCATGCCGGTGAGGATGCCGTTCTCGTCACATGCGGTGGTGAACTCCATCTCCATCGGGTGGCGCTTGACGTGATAGTCAAGGCTCTCCTGACGGGTATACTTGACCTTGACGGGGCGCTTGGTGTACCACGCCATCAGCGCGGCGTAGGGCTGGACGCTCATGTCCTCCTTGCCGCCGAAGCCGCCGCCTACCAGCGGCGCGCGGACGTGCACCTTTTCGGGCGCGAGCCCGAGCGCTTTAGCGCATTCGCGCTGTACGTCATAGATGCTCTGGCTGGAGGTGTAGATCAACAGTCCATCGTCGCCCTCGGGGAGCGCCACACAGCACTCCGGCTCCATAAAGCCGTGCTCCTGCCACGAGGTCTTGTACTTGCGGGTCACGACAAATTTGGAATTCTTGATCGCTTCATCAGCGTTGCCGCGCACGAGGTTGGCGCGGCTCATCACGTTGCCGTCCTCATGGATCAGCGGCGCGTCACCCTTCAGCGCCTCATAGGGGGAGGTCAGGGGGGGCAGCTCCGTGTAATCAACCTCGATCAGATCGAGGATCTCCTGCAAAGATTCCTGCTTTGTCGACGCGACAACCGCCAGCACGTTGCCGACATACTTGGTGATATCGCCCTCGCCGAGCATCACGTCCCAGTCCTGCTTGATGTGTCCGATCTTGTTGTTCTTGACGTCGGCTTTGGTGAGGATCTCCACGCAGTCGGGGTGCTGTAAGGCGCGGGAAAAATCGATCTTGTTGATCCGCGCGCGGGGGTATTTTGAGTACAGCCCCTTGGCGTACAGCATACCGTCAAAGTACAGATCGTCGGCAAAGAGCCCCGTGCCGTTGACCTTCTCCTTTGCGTCGATGCGCTGGGCGTACTCGTCCATGTGGAGGGTCGTAGGGGGCTTGGGGAGCTCGCACTTTTCGCGGAAGTAATCCGCCGCGAGCAAAATCGCGTCCTCTATCTTTTTGTAGCCTGTACAGCGGCAGAGATTGCCCTTGATGGCTTTCTTGACGTCAGCGCGCGTCGGGTTAAGGTTCTCGTCCAACAGCGATTTTGCCGAGATAATCATGCCGGGGATGCAGAAGCCGCATTGTACCGCGCCCGCTTCGGCAAAGCAGTGCTCATATACGCGCATCTCCTCAGGGTCGATGCCCTCGACGGTCAGCACCTTTTTGCCCTGTAGCTTCGATAATGATACGACACAGGCTTTGGTCTTTTTGCCGTCGACGAGAACGGTACAGGTACCGCATACGCCCTCGGAGCAGCCGTCCTTGGCGGCGGTCAGATGCAGATCGTCGCGCAAAAAACGGAGCAGCTTTTTATCATGAGCGGATTCATAATCCTTTCCGTTGATATTGACTGTAAACATAAAATCACCTTGATAGTTAGGAGTGAGGAGTTAGGAGTGAGGAGTGGATGGTGGGATATCCATACGCGCTTTGAAATGTCAATCGGCGAATGCTTTCTCACCGAAAGTGACTCCACCCTCTGTTGCTGCGCGACATTTTCCCAAAGGGAGCCTTTTTTCTACTTCAATGAAGTGAAATAATCCTTGAACAGGTTGGTCACGACTGTCTTGCGGTACTCCGCGGACACTCTTCCACGCGTGAAGGTCATCTTCTCGATGAAGCGCTCGGCATACGCGGCGGCGTTGGCGCTGACCTCGTCGACCGTTTGACCGATCAGGGTCGCCTCCACCTCGCGATAGCGGGCGAATTTACCCTCGCCGACCACGGTGGCGGAGATCGCCTTGATCACGCCGTCCCGCACCTCATACGCGCCCGCGAACGCGACGCGCGAGATCGCCAGCGCGTTTCTGCCGCCGATCTTCTTGTAATAATACGGCAGGGCGCATTTCTCCTTGGGGAGCAGGATCTCGGCGATCAGCTCGTCGTCGCCGAGGGTGGTCACCCCGCGGCGCACGCAGAAATCTTCAAGAGGAATCGTTCTTTCGCCGTCGGCAGAAATCAGGCGGACACATCCGTCCAGCGCAAAGCCCGCTAAGACAGAGTCCGCTTTATCGGACGCATTGCCGAGATTGCCGCCGAAGGTGCCCGCGTTGCGGATCGCGGGTGCGGCAATGCGCGAGACCGCCTCCTTCATCAAGGGCGGGACAAGGTCGCTGTCAAGCGCCTGCGTAAAGGTAACAGCCGCGCCGATGCGGATGTATTTGTCATCCTGCGTGATCTGCTTGAGCTCGTCGATATCGTTGATAAAGAGATAATCAGCGTCGGGGATGTTCTTGACCATCAGGTCGGTACCGCCGGCGTAAGGGATCGCATTGGTTCGGCTCCTGATCTCAATTGCTTCCTGTAACGTGATGGGTTTATACCCGCTGTTCACCATAATCCGTCACCCTCCTTTGCGGCATTCAGCACAGCGTTCACGATCGCGTTGTAGCCGGTACAGCGGCAGATGTTGCCCGACAGCGCTATGCGCACCTCTTCCTCGGTAGGATGGGCGTTTTTGCTGAGCAGTGCCTCGGCGGCAAGGATCATGCCGGGGATGCAGAAGCCGCATTGTACCGCGCTGAGCTCGGCAAAGGCTTTGGAGAGCGCTTCAAAACGCGCGGTCTCGCGATAGCCCTCGACGGTGACGATCTCATGCGAATCCACCGCGCCCATCGCGACGCAGCAGGAGTTGACCAGCGCGCCGTCGATCAACACCGCGCACGCGCCGCACTCGCCCTCCTTACAGCCGCATTTGACGCTTTTCAAATCATATGTATCGCGCAGGACGTCCAGCAGGCGGTCAGCCGCCGAACCGTCATAACGTGTGGCTACTCCGTTGAGTTTGAAGTAGATACCGTTCATCACAGCACCTCCTTGTTCAGTTCCAGGATGACGTCCTCGGTAGAGAACGGGATCGCGTTCAGGCGATGCTTCTTCATGCCGCCGAGCGCCATTTCGACTGCTTCCAGATAAGCGGGGGGCGGCGCCACCAGCGGCAGCTCGCCCGCGCCCTTCGCGCCGTAGGGGCCGTCGGGATATTCCTCGACGTGCATCTTCGCCACCAGATGCGGCACATCCATCGTGGTGGGCACCAGATAATCGGTGAAGCTGTTGTTGCGGATCCTGCCCTTGGCGTCATAGCTCATTTTCTCGATCGAGGCATAGCCCAGACCTTGCAGGAAGCCGCCCTCCATCTGTCCGACGACGATGTTATAATCCACGGGAGTGCCGACGTCAAAGCTGCCGTACGCGCCGAGGATCTCCACAACGCCGGTGTAGGTATCGACCTCGACCTCGACGGCGCTGACCGCCCACGCGTAGGTGGGATAAGCGTCGCCCTCAAAGCGGTCGAGATAGAACGGGATCATGAAGTCGGGCTGTCTGTAGTGCTCCTCGACCTCCTGCTCCTTGCCTTCCTCCCAGATATCGCGGAGCTTGATCGCGGCACGGCGCAGCAGCTCGCCGACGATCATCAGCGAACGGGACGCGACCGTGGGGCCCGAGTCGGGTACGCGCGCGGTGTCGGGGTGGCTGTAATAGACCTTTTCAAAGGGGATGTTCAGCTCATGCGCGACAATCTTCGGGAAGGTGGTGCGAACGCCCTGACCGATATCGCCGTTGGAGGCGAGCACCTCAACGGTGCCGTCGGCGTATTTGCGGAGCTTGGCGGTCGCTTTGATCATGTCGCGCTCACCCGAGCCGGTAAAGCCCGCGCCGTGGAAAACCGCCGAGAAACCGATACCCCTGCGGTATCTGCCCGACTGCGGCTTGCTGTATTCAATATGCTTGCGCCTGAGGTCACATAATTCATCCACCTCGTCGAGCATGGCGGGGATCGGTACGGGGAAATGATACCTGCCCTGTGTGGAGGTCATATCGCCCTGTTTGGCAAAATGCTTTTGCTTGAATTCAATGCTGTCGATCCCCAGATCCTGCGCGATATGATCCATCATCATCTCGATCGCGAAGAAGGTCTGGGGCGCGCCGAAGCCGCGGTACGCGCCGCAGGGGACGGTATTGGTCTTGACCGCCTTGCCTGTCACACGCACATTGGGAATGTTATAGATACCGGGCGCGGCGATGATACCGCGCTGTAAAACGACCGCGCTGAGGGTCGAATACGCGCCCGCGTCAAAGCGCACGTCCGCGTCAACGGCGGTCACCATACCGTCCTTGACGGCGAGCTTGTATTTGCATAAGGAAGGATGGCGCTTGGGGGTAAATTCCAGATCCTCACGGCGGTTGTAAACGCAGCGTACGGGCTGACCGGTTTTCTTTGCCGCTACCGCGACCTGACAGCCTAAGATGGAGGGAAAATCCTCCTTGCCGCCGAAGCCGCCGCCTGTCACGTCCTGCAAAATATGCACGCCCTCGGGGCCTGTGCCCATCGCTCTGGCGACAGCGCCGTGGACGTAGTAGGGACATTGCAATGAGCCGTGGACAAACATCCTGCCGTCCTCCTCGGGCTCCGCCATCATGCCCTGCGGCTCTAAGTAGGTCTGATCCTGATAGCCGGTGGTGAACTCTTCCTCATAGACCTTATCCGCCTCGGCGAACGCCTTGTCAACATCGCCGTGGCCGAAGTGATAATCAAAGAAGGTGGTGTCACCGTTTCTCAGATCGAGCATCGGCTCGAGCTCCTCATACTCGACCTCGATTGTTTTGAGCAGTTTCTCGACGGTCTTTTCATCGGGGCCGACGACCATGCCGATCGGCTCGCCGATATATTCCACCGTGTCGCGGCAAAAGACAGGCGTGTCATCGAGCACGATATTGACGTTGTTGTCGCCGGGGATATCGTTGCGGTCAACCCAATAATATCCCTCCGGCAGCTCGGGCACGGTGACGGAGAGCACCTTCGCCTTCGCATAGATCGAATGGAGCAGTCTGCCGCAGAGGATCTGCTTTCCGCTTGCGGTCAGGTTATAGTCGTCAACATAGACCGAACGACCCTCGATCTTCGGGTCATGGTCTTTCTTCTTGACCGATTGACATATCTCTTTCATGTATGCACCTCCTGATGCTGTGGATGGATTGTTGATAGAATGACGGAATTTGCGGGACAGCCGTATCGAATCGGCGGCCTCCGTCATAAAAGTGTAAAGTGCCCACCTCGCCTGTATCACAACACGGCGAAGCAAGCACATTCTCACATATGATTTAGATGATTTGACAGCGTGCCATTGTTGAGCATAGCAGCGTAATCCTCGGGCGTGTCGAGATCGGTCATGATCCCCTTGTCGGTGAGCTCGAGCACCTTTTGCGGAACGCCGTTGAGAACTGCTCTCAGACCGCCGTCACCCCGATAACTCCTGATCGCGGGAATCAGTGATGCAGCGATCAGCGGCGGATGGCCTTTTCTGCCGTTGAAGGAGGGGAAGATCACCGTATGCGCGCCGTCGAACGCCTCAACCAGCGCATGGAGCGTGTCGCTCCCGACAGCGGGCATATCGCCGGGCAGAAGAAAGAAGCCGTCACATTCTCCCAAGAACTCCAATCCGATCTGCACGGAATAGAGCATATCGGTGTCGCGATAGTCGGGATTGCGCACGATAGTTACACTGTCGCCGAAGCGCTCTCTCAGTACGCGCTCCACTTCATCGGCGTGATTACCCAGGACGACGACCGCCCTCTGCGCCGCCTTCAATGCGGCGCCTACGGTACATTCGATCACCGTGCTGTCACGGCACGGCAGCAGCGGCTTGAACGCCTTCATGCGCGAGGACATACCCGCGGCGGGTATCACCGCGCCGATCTTCCGTATGTCGCCCGTATTCTTCGGCACCTGCCTCAACTCCCCATATCCTGCTTCATCCATTTCCGTACAA